>CBRG010000098.1 GCA_000470535.1 Streptomyces sp. AW19M42 | reverse complement strand
GGGTCGCTCCGCTGGCCTCGACGGCCTTGGCGCCGTCGGTGTAGGTGCGGAGGATGGTCGGGATGCGGACCTCGATGGCCATGGCGTGGGCTCCTGTCGAAGCGGAGTGGTGACGGTGGGCGTGGGGCACGCGGCTCTGCCCCCCGCGCGGGGGTGGAACGTGTGTGGGGCGGTACGTGTGCGGGTGACTCCCGGCCGGCGGCGCCTGACCTCGGCGCGGACATGACCTAGCGGCCGGCAGGCCGGCGGTTCGTACAGATCGCGCTGGAGAGCCGGCACAGATCGACGTGCAGGCGCGCCACGAGCAGCATGCCCGGCGTCTTGTCGCTCACGTCAGGGAGAACCATGCGCTCATCGTATCGATTCCCGGTCCGGAATCTGGAATGCGATCTCAGCTGATGGATAGTTGATGTTCGACAGGTGGACAGGGCCGGGGCGACGGCCCTGTCCGGCCGGTGGTGCGGGTGCCGTGGCCCCGGGTCAGGCGGCGTCGTGGGCGTCGATGACCTCGACGTCCTCCTCGGTGATCTCGCCGTCCACGATCCGGTACGAGCGGAACTGGAAGGGCCCCGCCCCGTCGGTGTCGGCGGTCGATACGAGGACGTAGTGGGCGCCCGGTTCGTTGGCGTAGGTGACGTCGGTGCGGGAGGGGTAGGCCTCGGTCGCGGTGTGCGAGTGGTAGACGATCACGGGTTCCTCGTCGCGGTCGTCCATGTCGCGGTAGAGCTTGAGGAGGTCGGCCGAGTCGAATTCGTAGAACGTGGGCGAGCGGGCGGCGTTGAGCATGGGGATGAAGCGTTCGGCGCGGCCTGTTCCGGCCGGCCCGGCGACCACGCCGCACGCCTCGTCGGGGTGGTCGGCGCGGGAGTGCGCGACGATCTGGTCGTACAGCGCCTGGGTGATGGTCAGCATGGCGCCCAGGATAGGACGACGGGCCGCCGCGTACCGAGGAGTGGTACGCGGCGGCCCGCATCATGGACACGACCCTTGGGGCTGCTGCCCGTACGAGGGTGATGCCGGTGTTCTCAGCGGCTGTTGAAGGCCTTGTTCGCGGGGTTGCGGGCCTTGAGGACCAGGTAGGAGACGCCGAGGATCAGGGCCCACACGGGCGCGCAGTACAGCGAGATCCGGGCGTCCTTGTCGATGCCCATCATGACGATGACCACGCCGATGAAGGCGAGGGCGAAGACGCTGGTGTACGGAGCGCCGGGGGCCCGGAAGCTGGACTGCGGGAGAACGCCCCGGTCGGCCAGACGGCGGTAGCGGAGCTGGCTGACCAGGATCATGATCCAGGCCCACATGCCGGAGATGGTGGCGAAGGAGACGACGTAGGTGAAGGCGTCGCCGGGCCACTGGTAGTTGATCCACACGCCGACGAGCATGAGGGCGGCCGAGACGGTGGTGCCGACGAGCGGGGTGCCGCTCCTGGTCAGCCGGGTGAAGACCTTCGGGCCCTGGCCGTTGAGCGCGAGGTCGCGCAGCATGCGGCCGGTGGAGTACATCCCGGAGTTGCAGGACGAGAGCGCCGCGGTCAGCACGACGAAGTTGACGATGCCCGCGCCGAGGCCGAGGCCCATCTTCTTGAAGGCCTCGACGAACGGGGAGACGTCCGGCGAGAACTCGGTCCAGGGAACCACCGAGAGGATCATGACGAGCGCGCCGATGTAGAAGACGGCGATGCGCCACGGCACGGTGTTGATGGCCTTGGGCAGGACGGTCTTCGGGTCCTTGGACTCGCCCGCGGTGACGCCGACGAGCTCGACGGCGAGGAACGCGAACATCACGATCTGCAGGGTCATCAGGGTGCCCTTGATGCCGTGCGGGAAGAAGCCGCCATCGGCCCAGAGATGGGTGACGGACGCGGTGTCGCCGGCGTCCGAGAAGCCGAGGGTGAGGATTCCGGCGCAGATGAGGATCATGCCGACGATGGCGGTGACCTTGACCATCGAGAACCAGAATTCCAGTTCACCGAAGAGCTTCACGGAGATGAGGTTCACGCCGTAGAGAATGACCGTGAAGATCAGTGCGGATACCCATTGCGGAATGTCGAACCAGAACGTCATGTACTGGGCCGCTGCGGTGACTTCGGTGATTCCGGTGACGACCCAGAACAGCCAGTACGTCCAGCCGGTGACAAAGCCTGCGAAGGGCCCGACGAATTCGCGGGCGTACTCCGAGAAGGAGCCCGCGACCGGGCGGTACATGAGCAGTTCGCCCAGGGCCCGCATGATGAAGAAGATCACCAGGCCCGCGATGGCGTAGGCCAGGACGAGGCTGGGCCCGGCCTTGGCGATGGCCTTGCCGGCGCCGAGGAAGAGGCCGGTGCCGATGGCACCGCCGATGGCGATCATCTGGATCTGGCGTGCTCCGAGGGCGCGCTGGTAGCCCTCTGCCGAGGTGGTGTCCGCGGCTGCGGCCGGTGGTTCTTCCGGTCCCTTTTCGACCTTCGCCGATGTCATGTGGTGCGCCTTTCTCCACGCTGATCCGCGCCTTGCGACTGCGGATCAGGTCCTGATCCCCCCGGATATGGATGGAGTGCCGCCGGTGGTTACCGGTCGATAGCGCCGTCGGGGACAGGGGTGGCGTCCCCGAGTGGTCGTGCAGATTTATCACGGGCATCACGGGGACTCGTCGGCCATCATGTGGCGCATACCACAAGAAAAAGCGGACATCGGTGTTCAGGCATCGCAAAAAAGGCTGATCAGGTGACGCGATCGTTATTCGGATTTGAGCGTCCGTTGAGCGAACACGAGGTGGGTGGTGCCCCTGCACCGCGGTACGGCGTCGGGGTTACGGCATCAGCGTCTCGATGAGCGTTTCCTGGAGGCCACCCAGCCAGAGGTAGGCCATGACCATGGGCTTGCGCGGGTCGGTGTCCGGGAGCCGGTAGAGCGAGCCCTCCTCGCCGCCGTCCTCGTCGGAGACCTCCAGCCGGGCGCCGATGGTCAGCCGCAGGTCGTTGAGGGTCCCCAGCCAGTTGCGGCACTCCCCGGCGTCGAGCCTGAGCACGGCGCCGCTGCCCCCGACGGACGAGAGTCCGTCCAGGGTGCGGACGACCGCGAGGGCGTCGTCGCGCTTGCGGGTGCGCAGGTCGTTCTCGGTGAAGCGGCGGAACTCGGCGGAGGCGGCGCGCAGTTCGTCGTCCTTGTCGCCGTAGGCCTCGGGGAAGAGTCGGGCCAGGGCGGGGTCGCTGGGCGGCTCGCTGGGGCCCTCGGCGAAGAGCGCGGCGAGCGGGTCCTCGCCCTCGGCGGGTTCGTCGCCGGGACCGATGAGCTCCAGCAGCTGGACGGCGAGGGAGCGCAGGATCGCGACCTCCACCTCGTCGAGCGCGACGGCCGCGCCGCCGCCGGGGGTGGCCTCGAAGTGGCCGGCCATGGGTTTTCTCCGATGGTGGTCGGGCGTGCGGAGCGGGACAGGGCGGGACGGGGCGCGGGGTGCTAGTTGCGGTCCTGGGTGAGTGTGGCCCAGAGCCCGTAGCCGTGCATCGCCTGGACGTCGCGCTCCATCTCCTCGCGGCTTCCGCTGGAGACGACGGCGCGGCCCTTCTGATGGACGTCGAGCATGAGCTTGTGGGCCTTGTCCTTCGAGTAGCCGAAGTAGGCCTGGAAGACGTAGGCGACGTAGCTCATGAGGTTGACCGGGTCGTTGTGGACCAGCGTCACCCAGGGGACATCGGGCTCGGGGACAACGAGGTTCTCCTCGGCCGATTCGGGACGTTCGATCTCTACGGGGGCGACGCTCACCTACCCCATGCTGCCACTCGGGAGGGGGCATCGCACAAACGGGCCCGGCACCGCACCGGGCACACCACCCCCATCTCGTCAGTCTGACGAAATAGGGGTAGCATCCTTGGCATGAACTCTGCGGACCTTGGGCGACGGGTCGGTGTGCCCTCGACAGCGCTCTTCACCGACCAGTACGAGCTCACGATGGTGCAGGCCGCGCTGAAGGCCGGCACAGCCGACCGGCGCTCGGTCTTCGAGGCGTTCACCCGCCGGCTGCCCGAGGGGCGGCGCTACGGCGTCGTCGCGGGCATCGGACGGGTGCTGGACGCGGTCGAGAACTTTCACTTCGACGACGAGATGCTCGCTTTCCTGCGCGACCGGAACGTGGTCGACGGGCCGACGCTCGACTATCTGGCCGATTTCCGCTTCAGCGGGGACATCTGGGGCTACCCGGAGGGCGAGGTGTACTTCCCCGGCTCACCGGTCCTGCGGGCCGAGGGCTCCTTCGCGGAGTGCGTGCTGCTGGAGACGGTGATCCTGTCGATCCTCAACCACGACTCGGCCATCGCCGCCGCGGCCTCGCGGATGTCGTCGGCGGCGGGCGGCCGGAGGCTGATCGAGATGGGCGCGCGGCGCACCCATGAGCTGTCGGCGGTGGCCTCGTCCCGTGCCGCGTACATCGGCGGCTTCGACACCACCTCCGACCTGGCCGCGGGCTTCCGCTACAACATCCCGACCGTCGGGACGAGCGCCCACGCATTCACCCTGCTGCACGACTCGGAGCGCGACGCGTTCCAGGCCCAGGTCGACTCACTGGGGCGCGACACGACGCTGTTGGTCGACACGTACGACGTGACGGCGGCGGTCCGTACGGCGGTCGAGGTCGCCGGTACCGAGCTGGGCGCGGTCCGGATCGACTCCGGCGACCTGCTGCTGGTCGCGCACCGGGTGCGCCAGCAGCTGGACGAGCTGGGCGCGACGGACACGAAGATCGTGGTGACCTCGGACCTGGACGAGTACGCCATCGCCTCGCTGGCCGCCGCGCCGGTGGACGCGTACGGGGTGGGCACTCAGCTGGTGACCGGCAGCGGGCAGCCCACCTGCTCGATGGTCTACAAGCTGGTGGCGCGGGCGACCTCGGCCGATCCGGCGGACCCGCTGCGGCCGGTGGCGAAGAAGTCGCTGGGCTCGAAGACCTCCATCGGCGGCCGCAAGTGGGCGGCGCGCCGGCTGGACGAGGACGGGGTGGCGGAGGCCGAGGTGATCGGCACCGGCCCGGTGCCGCCGGAGCTGGCCGACCGGCAGCTGCTGGTGGAGCTGGTCCGGGGCGGCGAGGTCGTCGAGGCCGCCCGGGAGCCGCTGGACGCGGCCCGGGAGCGGCACATCGCGGCGCGGGCGGGGCTGCCGATGTCCGCGATGCAGCTGTCGCGGGGCGAGCCCGTTCTTCCCACCGAGTACGTATGAGGCGCGTACGGGCTTGATTGTGGGCCCCGAGTCTCTAGGCTCGGGGCGATCCCCGTAACCGCCGCTCTTCCATCTCCCCCACCTAAGGACACCTGCCATGCACCGCGCCTTGATCGTCGTGGACGTCCAGAACGACTTCTGTGAGGGCGGAAGCCTCGCGGTGACGGGAGGTGCCGATGTCGCCGCCGCCATCACGGACCTGATCGGCGAGTCCCAGCCCGGCTACCGGCACGTGGTGGCCACCCGTGATCACCACATCGACCCCGGCGATCACTTCTCCTCAACGCCGGACTTCGAGCACTCCTGGCCGCGGCACTGCGTGGCCGGTACGGAGGGGGTGGGCTTCCACCCCAATTTCGCGCCCACGGTCGCCTCCGGGGCGATCGACGCGGTCTTCGACAAGGGGGCGTACGCCGCGGCGTACAGCGGCTTCGAGGGTCTGGACGAGAACGGTGTCGGGCTGGCCGAGTGGCTGCGCGACCGCGGGGTGGACTCGGTCGACGTGGTCGGTATCGCCACCGACCACTGCGTCCGGGCCACCGCGCTGGACGCCGTCCGTGAGGGCTTCAGCACGCACGTACTGCTGAATCTGACCGCGGGTGTCGCGGCGGCGACCACGGACCGGGCGCTGACGGAGCTGCGGGAGGCGGGCGTGGTGCTCGCCGGGAAGCCCGTGGTGTAGCGGGAAGGGCCGGTCAGCTCTGCCGGGCCGGCAGGGCGGGCCTCAGGAGCGCCCGGATCGGGTGCCAGAGCTCCTGGGCCCGCTCGGGTCTCGCGCGCCACAGCACGCCGTCGGGATGGTGCAGGACGGCGGTGATCTCGTCCGGGGTGGGCGGCTCCGCGTTGCCCCGGAGGTAGACGGCGCGCAGTCCCAGATTGCGCAGCCGGGTCAGTGCGCGGGCCCGGTTCGCCGCGTGCACCAGGACGCGGACCGGGGTGTCCGGCCCCACGCTCTGCGCCGGGCTCGACAGCGTGATCGCGATGACCACGCTCCCGTTCGGCAACTTGCTGAATCCTCCGCCGGCCATACTCCGCACTCCCCCGTGAGACGTTGTGTCAATAAGGAACAGAACAAGAGGCACCTAAACACGATCGGCCGCCGCCCGCTAGAGGGCGACGGCCGATCATGCTCTGACCTGCGGTGATACAGAACTACTTGTGCGAGGCCCCCACCCGGACGGTCATCGTGGAGCCGCTGAGCGGCTCGCTGATGATCGTGATCCGGGTGTTGGTGTCAGCGACCTGCACGCTTCCGGTCTTGTTCTCCTTGTACCAGTAGGTTCCCTTGTGGTCGTCGAAGACCGGCAGGCCGAGCTGCGGCTTGATCTTCGTGGCCACGTCACCGCTGTGGAGGGTGAATCCGTCGGTGGGGTACCAGCTGAACGGAGCGTCGAAGGGCTGGATCTTGTTGCGGATGACCGTGCCGTCCGCCCACTTCAGCGGCTTGGCGTGCGCGTCGACCGGCAGGATCAGGCCCTTGCCCGGGTGGACCGAGACGTTGTTGTCCTTCTGGGAGGTGTCCCAGAGCCAGACGAGCAGACCGTTCTGGTACGGGAAGTGCTCGACCCAGTCCGGACGGGTGTTGGCGAAGCCGAAGTTGTACGGGCCGACCTTGAGGGTCTGGTCGTAGCTGACGTACTGGCGGTTCTCCGCGAGGTAGTACTGCGGGTAGTCCTTGGTGAACGACTTGCCGACCCGCGAGAAGCCCTTGGCGGTCCAGCCGTTGTCGTCGCCCTCGGCGTTGTCCGTGAAGAGCGCGGCACCGTCGGCGTTGACCGCGATGGTGTCGGCCGCGAAGCCCACACCGCCCGCGCCGCCGTCGGTGGCGTAGCGGAAGCGGATGTCGATCTTCTTGCCCGCGTAGGCGTCCAGCGAGTACGAGAGCTTCTGGTACCTGCCGGAGACGTCGGTCAGAGCCGGCTTGTCACTGGCGTCGCGCGGGATCGCCTTGCCGTCGGCGGTGCCGTCGATCGCGGTCCAGCTGGTGCCGCCGTTCTCGGAGACCTCGGTGTAGAGGTAGTCGTAGTCCGCCTCGATGTCCCACCAGCCGGCGAGGTCGAGGGAGGCCTTGGACTTGCCGGTGAGGTCGACCGGGCGGGACAGGGTGTTGCTGAGGTTGTCACCCATGTCGCTCCACCACTGCTTGGCACCCTCTGCGGGCGCCGTGACATCGGTGGTGACGGCCTTGTCGGGCAGCGTGACGACGAGCGCCTGCTTGTCCTTGGTGTTGTACTCGGACACGCCCAGCTTGTGGGTGGACTTCGTCGCGGCCTTGGCCTCGGCGTAGTTGAGCCAGCCCAGCTGGAGCTTGTCCCAGGCGGTCATGTCGCCGGGCAGGTCACCGATGCTGTTCTTACCGGTGCCGAGCCAGGAACCGGCCGACATCAGGGACCAGAAACCGACCGAGTTCTCGGCGGTGTTGGTCGTGTCGTAGAGGTCCGGCAGACCGAGGTCGTGGCCGTACTCGTGGGCGAAGACGCCCAGGCCGCCGTTCTCGGGCTGCGCGGTGTAGTCACCGACCCAGATGCCGGTGTCACCGATCTGGGTGCCGCCGGCCTTGTTCTCGGCCGGGCCGGTCGCACCGGCGTCCGTGCCGTAGGCGTACCAGCGGTGCGCCCAGATGGCGTTGGTGCCCTCGACACCGCCGCCGGCGGACTCGTCCTCGCCGGCGTGCACGATCTGGAAGTGGTCGATGTAGCCGTCGGGCTCGTTGAAGTTGCCGTCACCGTCGAAGTCGTAACGGTCCCACTGGTCGTACTGGGCGAGATCCGTCTTGATCTGCTCCGGTGTACGGCCCTTGGCCTTCTGATCGGCGGCCCAGGCGTTGGTGCCGTCCTTGATCATGTCCCAGGCGCTGGCGCAGTTGGTCGAACCGCACCAGTTCGAGCCGTAGCGGGCCTCGTTGTACGGGACCTTGACCCAGTCGGAGACCTCGCCGTCCACCGAGTAGCGCCCGGAGGACGTCTTCTCGTAGTACGTCTTGAGCGAGTTCTTTCCGGCGCCCGTGCCGAAGTACAGGTCCTGGAAGTGGGCCTGGTTGTAATCGGCCTGCCAGGCGGTGCTGTTGTCCTTCTTGGGGTCCGGCTTGGCTATCTTGTTGTGCGCCGGTCCCGGCGTACCGCCGTACTTCGGAACGGCGGGCTTGGGGCCATCGCCGTCCGGGTCGAACATGGTCGTGTTGTCGACCTTGTCGCCGAACTCCACCAGAATGGTGAAGATCTTGTCGGTCTTCTCGCGGCCGAGCTCGACGTACTTCTTGTCGTCGAGCTTGACAACCTTGGAACCGCTGCGCGTCGACACCTTCTTGTCGCCCGATATGACCTGCTCCAGAGCGGCCTGACGCTGAGCGTCCTGCTGCTTGCTGAACGGGCCTTCCAGGTTGTGCGCGTTGCCCTCGTTCGACCCCGGGTCCCGGCGGTCGACAGCGGAGGCAGCGGTGCCTGACGCTTTGTCATCAGCCTGAGCGGTGGCGAAGGCGGACGCGGTGGCGGCGGTCGCGGCCATGGCCACGACAACCGCTCCGGTCCGAAGCGCCCGTCTGTTAATGATCACGTGATGCAGTCCTCCCCGGCGCCCGCGACTGCGGCCTGGAGGTGTGAGAGGGCCGCGCGCGGAAACGCGTCACAAGTGACGACATTTGACCGGAGTTACGAGAGAAAAGACAGACCTTGACTTGAACAGACCAAGTGCACTATGCAGGAGCACATTTCCGTTATCCGGACGACTGCGTCACGCACAACCGGCGCGCCGAAGAACGTGATTGGCGAAGAGAATGACTCCGTGCGCCCCCCATGCACCGGCACTGTGGGTTAGGTCATGCTTACTACCCGTTCCGCGAGGGCATCCACCGTCGTAGAGTCGCTTGACAGTGCGACCGTGTTGAGAGACCGCCCATCCGACGTCCCGAGGACGGATAACGCCATGCCGCGTCCTACTGCCGCACAGCTCTCCTACGGTTCGGTCACCGTTGTCTTCTCGACCCTCGCCATGCTGCTGCTGTTCCGGACGGGTTCGGACCTGGGCATCGCCGTGATCGGTACGGCCGGGCTCGCGCTCGGCCTGCTGGTGGCTGTCACCGTCCCCGCGCCGACGCGCCGCAGGACGTCGCCCGCCCGGGCCGCGGCGCCGGCGCACCAGGACGCCCGCCCCGCCCACGAGTCCGGGGACCACGCCGTGGGCCAGGTGCAGCGCACGATCCCGGCCGCTCGCACCTCCGCACGGGCGGGCGAGCACTCACTGCGGCACTGACGGCGTCCGTCTCAGGCCGTGTTCCGGCCATTGGTGGTGACCACCACCGTCTTGCCCGCCTTGTCCTGCAGTGCCTGCCGGTACGGCTTTTCCGTGAACATCAGCACGATGTTGATCAGCCACCACAGGCACGGGCAGCACAGCAGCGCCGGCAGCCACAGCACCACGGCCCGCAGGAAGGAACTGCCGGTGTCCGGCACGCTGCCGTCGTTGAGCATCGCGACCCGCAGCTTCAGCAGCCGCTTGCCGGGGGTGCGGCCGTCCTTGTGCGTGAAGTACGTGTCGTACCCGACATAGATCACCAGTCCGATCAGCGACCAGATCAGCTGATGGCCGCTGTACGTCTGGGCGAAGATGTCACCGACGCCGTCGTTGCCGTTGTTGTCGTTCGACACCTCCACCGCGCCGCCCCAGGGCAGCGAGATCAGGTACAGCGGGATCGAGATGATCAGGAAGTCGATCAGCCGGGCCAGGATGCGTTTGCCGGGCTCGGCGAGCGGCGGCATGCCCGCCAGCGGATCCGTGCCCCCGAACCCGCCTCCGCCGTAGGGGCCGGGGTCGTACGGCGGAGGCGGCGGCGCGCTGTCGTAGGGCGAGCCCGACGGCGGCTGGGGCTCGTGCGGCTTCTTGAGGAACGGGTCGTCCTCTGGCGGCTGGCCGGACGTCGGCTGATCGTTGCTCATGGGGGCAGTGCACCCCGCCCCACGGCCGCCCGCAACGGCTGAGGTGCTTTCGGGGGAACGGGAACCGCCCGACGGCCCACCACCCGATGAGCCGTCAGCCGTGCGGGTCCCTCAGCCGGCCACGAAGGTGCGGGCCGCCTTGTCGTGCCAGCACTGCCGCCACGGCCGGTCGATCAGGCACCACAGCACGTTGAGCACGCCGACCGCCAGGAGGCCCAGCACGCCGTAGACCAGCCAGCGGCGCAGGGCGGCACCGAAGGTGGGCGAGGAGCCGGACTCGATGTCCCGTACGCCGAGCCCGCAGAGCTTCTTGCCGAGCGTACGGCCCCACTTCGCGGTGGGCAGCGCCTCCAGGAGGACGCCCAGCACCAGGAACGCGACGAGGACCCCGGCGGCCAGACCGGCGGTGGTGGAGTCCAGCAGCCAGACGGTGACCGTCTCACCGGACAGCTTGGCCGCGTCGATCTTCTCGTTGATGTGGTCCGTGGCCCGGGTCACGAGGGGGAAGGCGACGGCACCGACGAGCGCACCCAGCACGACGGTGTCGATGAGCCGGGCGGCGAACCTCTTGCCGAGCGCGGCCGGACGGGCGGCCGACTGAGCCGCCGCCAGCTGCTGGAAGTGGTCGTTCACCGGCGGCTTCCAGGGCACGACAGGCTGGTCGGGCCCCTGAGCCTGGTGTGGCACCTGAGCCTGTGGGGACTGGTGGGCCTGGTGAGGCTGGTGGGCCTGCTGAGGTGCATGAATCTGCTGGGGTGCCTGCGCCTGCTGAGGTGCCTGCGCCTGCTGAGGGAACGCGGGTCCCTGCTGCCGCGCAGGGCCCGGCGCGGCAGCCTGTGGGGCTGTCGGGACTGTCGGGACTGTCGGGACGGCGGGGACGGCGGGGACGGCGGGGACGGCAGGGCCGATCGCACGGATCGTCATCGTGCCCTCGGCGGGCGGCTCCTGCGCGTCGCGGTGACCGCCGCCGGGGCGGGCGACCCGGATGGCGACGGTGTTCTCCGCCCGGTCGCCGCCGTCCCGCATACCCGGCAGCGCACCGGCAGCCGCGTCCGGTCCCGGGGGCACGGGCAGGCGCGGGGGCACGGGCAGGCGCGGGTCCACCGGAACAAGGTCGGCGCTCCGGCGGACAGCGGGCGAGCGGTCACCGGAGGAACGCGGCGCCGGGGAACCGCCCTCGGGCGTGCGCGGATCGGGGCCCGACCCAGGCTGCACGGGCCGCTCACCCTGCTGCGAAGGCTGTCGCGGGGGCCGCTCACCCTGCTGTGGGGGCTGCACGGGCTCCTGCGAAGGCTGCACGGGCTGCTGGCCAGGCTGTCCCCCGCCCCAGGAGACCCGGCGGTCGCGCTCGCCGCCGAAGCCGTTCTGCCGGGAGACATCGGCCTGCCAGGCGGGCGAGGGTTCGGGCCGGACGTCGTCCAGCGGCTCCTCGTCGAAGAACATCGGACCGGTCTCGTCCACCGGCGCCGGGGCGGGCCGGTGCGATTCCGCCGGCTCCGGGGCGGGGGCCGAGGGCATCGCCTCACCGCTCTGCGGTGCGGGCCTGCTCGTACCGGGCACCCAGGAGGCGCCGTTCCAGTACCGGACGTATCCGGGAATGGACGGATCGGGGTAGTACCCCTCGCGGGGGCTTTCGTCACCGGGTGCCGGGGTTGGGGCGCTCATCACCGTGGTCCCGTATCTCTTCGAGTCTCAGTACAGGGGTCCACATCTACCAGACACCCGCGTACCCCCGTGCCGGTCCGGGCGTTTGGGCCACTTTCCGGTCACGCCAAACTTTTTTCCCCGAAGTCGCGTAATGGATGGCGGGGAGGGCGCTCTCTCCCTGTGAAGGCCGGTCACGGGACCGGCTCAGCAGGTCTCGAAAGGACGCCTCATGCACACCGTCGTGGAACGCGAGCTGGAGCTCAAGCTGGTCCTGTCGCCCGAGCGCAGCATCCCCGTGCCCGCCCGGCTGACGTATCGGACCCAGGACCCGTACGCCGTGCACGTCACCTTCCACATCGGCTCGGACACCCCCGTGCACTGGACGTTCGCCCGTGATCTGCTGGTTGAGGGCGTGTTCCGGCCGTGCGGGCACGGGGACGTACGGATCTGGCCGACCAAGGTCGACGGGCGCAGCGTCATCTGCGTCGCGCTGACCTCGCCCGACGGCAACGCCCTGCTGGAGGTGCCGTCCGCCGCCGTAGCCGCCTGGGTGGAGCGGACGCTGCGGGTGGTTCCGCCGGGCACGGAGTCCGAGCGGCTCGGCATCGACGAGGGCCTCGCGGAGCTGCTGGCGCCACTGCCGGCCGACGACCTGTGGATGAGTGATCCCTGGCCGTCGGACGAGGCGCAGGACGGCGAGAGTTGAGCGGGCGCGGCGGGGGACGCCGGTCACAACCCTTGCCCTGGTTGCGGACGCCGGGTCAGAAGACCTTGCCGGGGTTGAGGAGTCCCAGCGGGTCGAAGGCCTGCTTGATGCCCCGGTGCAGTTCCACGCTCACCTCGCCGAGTTCCCTGGCGAGCCACTCCTTCTTGAGCACGCCCACGCCGTGTTCGCCGGTGATGGTGCCGCCGAGTTCGAGACCGAGCGCCATGATCTCGTCGAAGGACTCGCGGGCCCGCCGGGACTCGTCGGCGTCGGTGTGGTCGAAGCAGACGACGGGGTGAGTGTTGCCGTCGCCCGCATGGGCGCAGACACCGATGATGAGGTCGTACTTCTCCGCGACGGCAGCGGTGCCCTCCAGCATGGCGCCGAGCTTGGAGCGCGGTACGCACACGTCGTCGATCATCGTGGCGGACTTGATGGTCTCCAGTGCGGTGAGCGACATCCGCCGGGCCTGGAGCAGCATTTCGGACTCGGCCGCGTCCTCCGCCGGGACGACCTCGGTGGCGCCGGCGGCCGTGCAGAGTTCCGCGACGGCGGCCAGATCGGCTGCGGGGTCCGGTGTGTCGAAGGCGGCGAGCAGGAGCGCCTCCGTGGAGTCGGGGAGGCCCATGTTCGCCATGCTGTTGACGGCTCGGACTGTCGTACGGTCCATCAGTTCGAGGAGTGACGGAGTGTGACCCCGCTCCATGATCGCGCAGATCGCGTCGCAGGCACTGGCCGCGCTGGGGAACTCGGCGGCCAGCGCGAGCTGCCGGGGCGGCTTCGGCTTGAGCGCGAGCACGGCCTTGACGACGATCCCGAGGCTGCCCTCGGAGCCGACGAGGAGCCGGGTGAGGTCGTATCCGGCGACGCCCTTCGCGGTGCGGCGGCCGGTGCTGAGGAGACGTCCGTCCGCGAGGACGACGTCGAGGCCGAGGACGTATTCGGCGGTGACCCCGTACTTGACGCAGCACAGACCGCCGGAGGCGGTCCCGATGTTGCCGCCGATGGTGCACATCTCCCAGCTGGAGGGGTCCGGCGGGTAGTACAGCCCGTGCTCGTCGACCGCGCGGGACAGCACCGCGTTGATGACGCCCGGCTCCACCACGGCGATCCGGTCGACGGGGCTGATCTCCAGGATGCGGTCCATCTTGGTCAGCGAGAGCACGATGCAGCCGTCTGAGGCGTTGGCGGCGCCCGACAGGCCCGTGCGGGCTCCCTGCGGGACGACCGGGACACGCAGGGCCGTGGCGGTGCGCATGACGTGCTGGACCTGCTCGACGTTGCGTGGGAGCGCGACGACGGCCGGGGTGCCCGCCTCGCAGAAACTGGCCATGTCGTTGGCGTAGGAGGCGGTGATGTCCGGGTCGGTGATCAGGGCCTCGGCCGGGAGCCCCGCACGCAGCAGTTCGAGAAGATCGTCCATGATCCAAGACTCGCACCCGGGCCCATTGGTGTGAACCCGTATGCGCCTACCATCCCAAGACGCGGTGCGATCTTCGTACTGACGCAGAGTGATCGCCATGGACGTCACTGCGCAGCAGCCCCCGGCGGCCCCCGGGCCGGACCACTCCCCCGAGACCCCAGACACCGCCTACGCCCCGCCCTGCGAATCCCCTCCGGCCCTGCCGCCGGACCCCGCGTCCCTGGCGGAGCCGCCGCCCGCCTCGCTGCGCACGACGCTGCGCCGGGCCGCGTTCGGCGTGGTGGCGGGTGCGGTACTGGTGACGGGTGCGGTGGTCGCCGTGCCCGACGAGGACAAGGACGCGGCGCCGCCGGTGTCCGGCCCGGTGTCGCGGGCGATGACCGCGACGGCGGCCGGTTCCCCCGCTTCCCTCTCCGATCTGACGGCGCTGATCGGGGACCGGCAGGCGTGGGTGGGCACCCATCCGTCGGACGCGCGGTCGTGGGCGGTGCTGGGCTCCGCGTACGTGGAGTGGGGACGGCGGGCGGCGGACGCGGCGTACTACACCCGGGCCGAGCAGGCGCTGAAACGTTCGCTGAACGTGCAGCCGGGTGACCGGGGGAACGAGGCGGCCTGGGTCGGGCTCGCCTCACTCGCCAACGCCCGGCACGACTTCGTGACGGCGAAGAAGTGGGGCGAGACGGTACGGGCCCGGCAGCCGAAGCAGTGGACGGTGTACCCGGAGCTGATCGACGCGTACAACGGCCTCGGTGACCTCAAGTCGGCGACCACGGCGGTGGAGAAGTACGCGGCGCTGCGGGCGGGCGTCCCGTCGCTGGGCCGGACGGCGCAGATGTACCGCGACCGGGGCTGGCGCGAGGACGCGCTCGCCACCGCCCAGGACGCCGCGAACCGGGCGAAGACACCTGCGGAGAAGGCGGCCTGCCTCTCCCGGCTGGGCGATCTGGCCTGGGAGCGGGGCGAACCGGAGGAGGCCGTGGCCCAGTACGGAGCGGCGCTGCGCGCCGACCGCGCCCACCACGCCTCCCTCGCGGGCCGCGCCCGTGCGCTGGCGGCACTCGGCCGCACGGACGATGCCCAGCGGGACTACCAGGCCGCGCTGGCCAGGTCCCCGCGGCCCGAGTACATGCTGGAGCTGGGCGAGCTGTACGAGTCGCTGGGCCTGGACGGCGACTCCGTCAACCAGTACACGCGGCTGCGCAAGGCGCTGTCCCGGGCCGGGGCCCAGGGCGTGGACGAGGCCCTGCTCCTCGGCCGCTTCGAGGCCGCCCACGGCGACGCGGACGCGGCGGTGGAGCAGTTGCGCGCGGAGTGGGACCTCGGTCACCGCAGCGCGGCGGCGGCCGACGCGCTGGGCTGGGCGCTGCACCGCTCGGGCGATTCGGACTCGGCTCTGGAGTACGCGCAGAAGGCGGTCGACACGGGCGGCCAGAACGCCTCGTACGCGTACCACCTGGGCATGGTCCAGCGCGCGCTGAACGACTTCGGTCCGGCCCGCCGCAACCTGGAGGACGCGCTGCGCACCAACCCGCGGTTCTCGCCCTTGGACGCCCCGTACGCGCAGGAGGCCCTGGATGCCATGGGCCTGCCCCCGGCGGGCGGCCCCCCGGGCATGCAGCCCCCGCCCCCGCCGGGCCCCC
>CBRG010000097.1 GCA_000470535.1 Streptomyces sp. AW19M42 | reverse complement strand
CCCGCCGAACCCGAGGGCGTAGGCGAGGCCACCGAGGGAGAGCACTCCGCCTATCACGACGAACATCGTCCGGTTCCAGGTCCGCATGCCTCTGGTCTGAGCCTGCCTGACTCCCCCGAACCTACTGAGCCGGCCGGACGACACGACAAAGAACCCACCGAAGAAGAAGATGAACAGTCCGACGACGACACGCATCAAGGGCCCCCTGACTCAGCGGCTTCCGGCCGCACCGCGGATCACCCGCCAAGGCCCCTGAGGGCCACGGCGGAGAAGTGCTGCTGCCAGTACCCGCCTATCGGCAACACAAGCCCCGCTGGCGTCAGTTGCCCGGCCGCACAGCCCCCTCCCGTCCTGTCGTCCTGCGGGCGCCCGCAACTCGCACCACACCGTCTGCGCGTACGGCCCGTACCAGTAGAGGACGGTGCAGTGAGCTTCGGGACTGTGCAGCCGCTTGTCGTCGGACGGCATCTACTGGCGGGAGAGACCAGCCGGATCGATCATCACGGGGAACGGCGCGTCCAGCGTGGTGGTCACACCGGCGAGTGCGGTCGTTTGCTCCACGTATCGGCCGCTTTCCAGCTCGTAGACGACGAGCATGGGCGCGGGGTCGAACTCCAGGCGCCAGAAGTGCGGGACGACGGCCTCGGCGTAAAGCATGGGCTCGAACTTTCGGCCCACCATACGGCTGCCGGAAGAGACGAGCTCGACGACGAGCTGGACAGCGTCCGCGTCGACACTTACGCCGTTCTCAGCGGTCGCACCGGCACCGGCCACCACAAGGTCGGGAATGACAAGACCGGAGGGCAGGACGACATTGACGGCTTCCAGCACCTCGACCGGCGCCTCTGCGGCCGTCGCCGCCGCGTGGGTCCGGCATGGCCGGGGGCCTCCCGTCGCGGACTCCTTGAACGGCCACCTATATCGCTTGCAATTCGCGGAAGCAATCTTATAGATTTCCTCAAGCAAAGCCTCGGGGGCTCGGCAACCTCGCGAGGTACAAAGCGACTTGGGGGGTTGCCCGGTGTCCGATTCACATGAGTACGTTCGCGCTCCGGAACACCTTCTGTCCGGTCGCAACGATGTCGACGCGTTAGTCGCCCGCCCCTACGACCGGCCATGGCCCGACGGCACGGTCAGGGCGAGCCGCCACCACACGCTCGTATGCCTGGAGGGGGACTACGCCGACGGCCGGGGGGACGACGCGCTGGCAGCGCTACGCCAGGCGTACCCCTGGCGGCACGCCACCCGGTGCGGGAACAGCATCGTGGTGTGGCCGGTCGGCACGGTGTGGGTCTCCCACCAGCCGGGCGCGGTCATCCTGCGCGGCGACATCGACGGCCTGGACCGGGCCGCCGTCCAGGCCATGCACCCCGGCCGGACGGTCAGTTGTGACGGGGCGCAGCTGACCGTCTGGCCGCCCGCGGACCACCGGACCGCCACCCGGAACCGGACGGACTGACCGACTGGCCTCTCGCGGTTCAGCCCCCTACCGACCGACTGACTGACCGGTCGCGATTCAGCCCCTCACGGCGGCCAGGCACGCGTCGTACAGGTCCATGATCTCGCCCTCGCCGCCGCTCTCGCCCCACGCCATCGACGCGGCGTCCAGGCACGCGAAGGCCGTCCCGACCACCGCGCGGGCCGTCAGCTCCGCGTCGTCGGCCGCAGTGCCCGTACGCGCCCGGACGAGCGGCAGCAGGTCCTCCTGGAACCGCAGCCGCTTCTCCAGCCAGCCGGCGCGCAGCGAGGCCGTGTGGTGCAGGAGGCGGAACCGCTCCAGGGCCTGTTCGCGGCTGTCGTGCAGAGCGAGCACGGCGACGATCCCGGCGCGCAGGACCTCCCAGACATCGGCCTCGGCGGGCTGCACGCCGACGGTGTCCGCCAGCACCTGCCCGAACCGCTCCTGCCCACCGCCGAGCAGCTCTTCCTTGGTGCCGAAGTAGCGGAAGAGGGTGCGCTGCGAGACCCCGGCCTCGCGGGCGATCTGGGCGATGGTCGTCTCGTCGTATCCCTGCGCGGTGAACAGCCGCAGAGCGGTCTCCAGGATCTCCTGAGAGGCCAGCTGCCGCGTCCGGGCCCACAGCGTGGCGGGCGCGGTCCCTCCCGCTTTCTTGGCTTCCTGCTCCATACCGCCAGGCTATCCCAGCGCCGCCATCCTGGCAGTCGCACTCCGTTTGGCAGTGACTGCCAATCTGTCGTACGCTGCCAGAAGTGGCCGTACGTAACGGCGCACCCCCGCGAAAGGACACGTCATGCCCGCACCCTCAGCTCTGATCACCGGCGGAACCAGCGGCATCGGCCGGGCGACCGCCGAACTGCTCCACTCACGCGGCTACCGCGTCATGGTCACCGGCCGCGACAGCGTCGCGAGCACCCAGCTGCCCGAAGGCGTCACGGCGGTGCGGGCCGACGCACGGTCCCTGCCGGACATCGACCACGCGATGGACCAGGTACGAGAGCGGTTCGGCTCCCTCGACCTGCTCTTCCTCAACGCGGGCGTCTCCCGCCCCGGCCCCATCGAGTCGACCGACGAGGACGCCTTCGACGCCCTGTTCGACATCAACGTGAAGGGCAACTTCTTCACGTTGCAGAAGGCGCTCCCGCTCCTCAACGACGGCGCCTGCGTCATCTGCACCGTGGGCGCGGGCGAAGGGCTCGGGGCGGCCATGACAGCCGCCAAGGGCGCCCTGATGCCCCTCATGCGGTCCCTCGCGCTCGAACTCGCCCCGCGCCGCATCCGCGTCAACACCGTCAGCCCCGGCCTCATCGACACCCCCGCCTACGCCAAGCTGGGCGTCTCCCGGGACATGATCGACACCTGGGCCCGGGACATCCCGCTCGGCCGCGCCGGAATCCCCTCCGACGTCGCGGAGGCCGTGGCCTTCCTCGCCTCCGACGCCGCCGGCTACATCACCGGCAACGACCTCACCGTCTCTGGAGGCATGGGCGTTCACGCCCGCGCCTGACGTCGAGCCCCTCCCCCACGGCGGACGCGCGCAGCTCGCACCACACCGTCTTCACGTACGGGCCCTGCTCCACGCCCCACCGCAGCGCGAACGCGTCCAGCAGCAGCAGCCCGCGCCCGGACTCCGCATCACCCGCCGCGAACCGTATCGCCGGCCACACCCCCGGCGCGGGATCGCTCAGCTCCACCCGCACCCGCCCGGCCCCCGTGCCGCTGATACGCAACGTGACCGGCACCCCCGCCCCCACGTGCACGATCACATTGGTCAGCAACTCACTGACACAGAGCAGCAGATCGGGCACGTCCACCTCCCCCAACCGCCACCGCAGCATGCGCCGCATCTCCGGTACGGCCTCCGGCACGGCGAGCAGCTCCACCGTGAACGGCAGCGCGGTCATCCCCCGGCCCCCACGCGCAGCGCCTCGGCCAGTCGACGCGCGGTCACCACGTTGCAGTTGCCGAGCGCGACCAGCGGCGGATGCTTCGACCACCCGGCCAGCGTCAGCGGATCGACCCCGAGCGACGGCAGCGTGATCCCGTGCGCGGCGAGCGCGGCGCGCAGTGCGTCGATGTCCTCGACGATGTCGTACGTGGGTGAGTCGTCCCTGATCTCGTCCATGAGGAGGCATGCACCTTTCGTTGCTGACTGTGACGAACACCTCACACGCTGCCGCACGGACCCCTACGGTGGAAGGCATTACCGCTCCACAGAGCGCAGCGCGAAAGGCGGGCAACGGTGGCCACACGCAAGGAGATCGACGGCTCGGCGGGAGTCCCGCAGTTCTACGGGAACGAGCTCCGCTTCAAACGGGAGGAAGCGGGCCTGACGCTGGAGAAGCTGGTGGACGGCAGCTTCTTCGGCATCACGTACCTGAGCGAGATCGAACACGGGCATCGGCGCATGCCGGTGGAGCTGGCGCGGCACGTGGACCGGGTGCTGGGGACGGACGGGTTCTTCGAACGACGGTGTGACGACGTGCGGAAGGCGAGGCGCAAGGGTCACGCGGACTACTTCGAGCGCGTACTGGAGGCGGAGAAGCACGCCGCGTCCATCGAGCAATGGTCACCGGGTGTCTTCCCGGGCCTGCTCCAGACGGCACCGTACGCCCGAGCCGTGATCTGCGCCGAGCGCATGCCTGAGCTCACGGAGGAAACCGACGAGAAGGTCAACGCGCGGCTGGCGCGGGCGCAGCTCTTCGAGACGAGCCATCGGACACCGCAGTACTGGGCGATTCTGCCGGAGACTCTGTTACGGCAACCGATCGTGTCGTCGCAGCACATGGCTGAGCAACTCGACCACATCGCCGCCCTCATCAAACGGGGCCGAATCCTTACGCAGATCATTCCGTGGAACGCGGGGCCGCACCCGCTCATGCTGAGCAACGCCATGGTTCTGGACTTCGCGGACGCTCCTCCGCTGGTCTATATGGAGGGCCAGCACCACGGAATCACCGTCGACGATCCGGGCCTCGTGAAGCAGTATCGGAGGTCGTACGATCTCCTGAGGGCCGCCGCTTCGCCGCCGGAGGCGTCCCTAGCCATGATCCAGGAAGCGGCAGAGGACTACCGAAATGGCGTTCAGCCAGTACGACTTGACCGCCGCCACCTGGCGTAGGAGCAGCTACAGCAACTCGTCGGGCGGCGACTGCCTCGAAGTGTCGGACGGGCTCCCTGGGCTCGTCCCCGTACGCGATTCCAAGCGCCCCGACGGCCCCGCGCTGATCATGCACGCGGCTGCCTGGGCGCCCTTCATCGCGTCCGTCAAGACGTCCTGAGCGCCCCGGCGGGCCGCGGACCGGCTCGCGATCATGTCGCGTAGTCCTCGACGAGTTGCGCGATGAGCCTGTGGAGGGCGTCGGCCCGGCGGCGGTCGTCGGGCTGGTTGCGCAGAGCGTCGTCGGCCGCCCGGAGCCTGGCCAGGGCGACCGGGTCGGAGTCCTCCACGTCGTAGATCACCGGCTGGGTGATCAGGTCCAGGCACTCGGTGAGCAGCCGACGCGTGGCGCTGGACGGCGGAGCGGAGCCGGGCACGGCAAACGGGGTGGTCAGGTACCGTGCCGGAGCCGTGAGGCTCCACCCGACGACGGCGCCGTGCTGGACCAGAAGCGCCACGTCGGGTGCGATACCGATGCGGGCATCCAGCGGCTCATCGAGGACGTCGAGGTCACGCAGGCACGTCAGCACGGCATCCTCAGGAGAACGGCAGAGCACCGTGCACATCTCATGACGGAAGTCCCGGACCTCGTCCGCGCGAAGCCCGCCCGGACTTACCGCAGGCGCAGAGGGGACACGGGCGGAGTCCTCGGCGGAAGCGGAGTCCTCGGGCAGACGGAACTCGGCACCGACCAGTTGCCGGCCGTCCGGCGCGAACCGGAAGACGTCAGGGGCATCCCACAGGACTCCCTGACTGCCGAACGTGTCCACGAGGAACGTCTCCCGCTCCCTCACGTCCGTGTAGGGGACAACGCGCACAGAAGTGCCCGCAAAGCGGGGAAGGAGGAGGATTGGATCCCCTGCGACCGTCGCGCGCCAGCCGTTGCCGAAAATCAGCTTCATGATGTGTGTCGCCCCGTTCCGGCCAACGATCTCGTTCTGGCGGCCGTGTGTGGTGCTGATCCTGGCCGGGCGCGGCCCTGACGCGGCTCACGGCGATTCGGGTGGAGTGATGAACTCCAGCGCGTTGCCGCTGAAGCGCTCTCCGCAGGCCGGGCACTCGTCGCGGTGCGCGCGGGCGCGTGGGCGCGCGAGCGTTCGAGGCTGTTGGAGAGCAGCTTTTGTTCATTAATCACCATTCGCGGAAGAGGCAAGGATCAGGCCTCTCGCCAGAAGACTCACACCGTCCCCCGACAGCTGGACCAAGGCACTGTAGGGCGGATAGAGAGAGTCCGTGACCTTTCCATAGAGATTGATCCAATCCAGGCTCAGGAGTACCGGGTCCCCTGTTGCGTCATCGTTCAGGCAAATCCTGAACGCCCGGCCGGTGCGCACCACTCCGCCTACGCAGCGAATGGCGCACGTTGCGGTCGCAGCACTCATCTCCTCCACCGAGTAGACCTGGATTTCACCACTAGCGTTGCCAACCATCCTCATACGCCCGGGGCATCGAAGAGGGGGCGGGCGATATCCCCCCACGTGAATGCGAACTTGTCTTGCGAAGCCTCGTAAGTGACGGCAGCACCTGAGCTCTCCATATCGAACCGCTCATGTAGCCACCCGTCCATGGCCAACGCCGCCGCCTCGGACTGGTAGTCACTGAGGGGATAATCGAGTGAAAATGTACGAATGAAAACTCCAGCGGGAATAAGTTCGCTCAGGGCGGGTGCATTGATGGCGACCCCGAAGGCCAGCCAGGCGGCGTCTTTCCAGTGCAGGCCGGATGAGGGTAGGCCGAGCCAGACTTTGTTGTGGATCTGCATGCTGTGCGGCGGAATCACGCCTTCGAGCGGAGCGGCCTCGGCCCGCAGGTCCACTGCGAGCCCGCCCCTGCCCCCGGTTCCTCGATATCGGAACTTGAATACCTGGGTCACGATGTCCTTCAGTCCCCGAAGTTGAAGCGATCGAAAACGCGCCTGTGGAGGTAGTGTTCGTCGCCCCGGGTTGACTACGGACATACCTCGACGTTCCCGTCCCGCCCACTGCGCATGCGTCTCTGCCATGGGCCTGACGCCGACTGACACGATCGACGGCGGCCATCAGGCCCGCGAAGTGTCCCCCTTGCCGAGCAAGCTTTCGATCAGCACATGGGCGACGGTGCGCGGCCCTTCCAGCACCAAGAGTGCTGCTCCTGGCCACATGTGCGGCAAGGCCAACTCTGCTGTCAGAAACCCCACCAGGCATCGCCAGTGCTCGTCGTCGAGCCGCTCGGTCTCCTGGAGGAGGATGCTCAGTTGATCCGGTGGCGTTGTCCTCCGTCGGCATGATAGCCGGGCCTGCCGCGTCCAAGTTGGCTGCGTGATAGGGCAGTTCGCCGCCCGACGACCTGAGGACGCGTACCCACTCGACCAGCCCTTGGGGCAGGTCGAGTGCGGCGTTTTCATTACCCCGGCCCCCACGTGCCGGCTCCGATATTGGTGATGATCTCCACCAATTCGCAGTGCCCATCGCCGAAAGGGCGTGGATCCCTGGTACCGATCTCGTTCCGGAGGATGCTCAAGGACTCCCCCAGAGCTTCGAGAAGCTCATCGTCGTCCTCGTAGCCCTCCCGGAGACTTCCGACGACTTCTGTCAGCTCCGTCATGGTGTGCACCAGAGAGGAAAGGTCCCTGTGCAGCGGGATGGGGCGCATGACGCCTTCGGCCAATTGGTGCAGCTCACCTGTTCGCGTGTCTGCCACGATGGCGCTGATCTCGAAGTTGCCGAGGAAACCCAGTGGTTGGCAGCCGCTGGAAGGTTCCACGTGCCGCCGATTTCCTCGACCGGGACCGGGCGGAACCCCGGGCCGCCCACGTCGAGCCGGGGGAAAGAGACGAACTCGTTGTCCGGCAGCCCCACGGTCGTGAGGAAGTTGAGCGCATCACCACTGAATCCGGCCGCCTCTGCCATCCCTGAAGCTGTCTGGTGGACTCGCTCCTTACCAAAGGTCTGCATGAGTTCCTCGCGAGACAGTTCGAAGATCATCGAGTCCTGCCGTATTCGTGAGCCTCCACTACGAAAGCTGCCGGACGATCACGAGCCGTAGTCCTTCAGATATGTAGCGATCATGTCGCGCAGGGCGTCGGCCCGGCGGCGGTCTTCGTGTTGGGTGCGCAGAGCCTCGTCGGCGGCCCGGAGACGGGCAACGGCGGCAGGGTCGCCGCCCTCCACGTCGTCGAGCAGCGGCGCGGTGACCAGGTCCAGGCATTCGGTGAGCAGGCGGCGGGTGGCCGGGGAGGGCGGGGCGGGGTCCGGGTCGGTGTACGTGGGCGTCAGATACCGGGCGGGATCGGTGAGGCTCCAGCCGACGACAGAGCCGTCCTGGATGAGGAGCGCCATGTCGGGGGCGATGCCGATGCAGGCGTCCAGGGGCTTGTCCAGGACGCCGGGATCGCGCAGGCAGCCCAGCGAGGTGTCCCCGGGGGCCCGGCACAGCACCGTGCAGAAGTCTGTGCGGAAGTCGCGGGCCTCGTCCGCCCGGAGCCCGCCCGGCTGTACCTCGGGCATAACAGGAAGGCGAGTGAGAGTCTCAGCGTCCGCGGCCACATACGGCATCTGGAGCTCGGCTCCGACCAGCTTCCGGCCCTCCGGGTCGAACCGGAAGACGTCAGGCATGTCCCACAGCCAGGGCTCGCTACCGAAGGTGCTCGCGAAGAACCTCTCGCGCTCCGCCCCGTCCGTGTAGGGCGCCACCTCAACTGAGCGCCCCGTGAAGCGGGGGGTGATGTGCAGCGGGCCATCCGTCACCGTCGCGTGCCAGTCGCCGCCGAATGACAGTTTCGTGGTCATTCTCGCCCCCATTCAACCTCCTCCTGATCTGTGCCCCGGGCCCATGTGCCGAACGTGCCAGGAAGCCGGGCCCTCCACGACCGAGCCCCTCGTCACTGGCCCGGCCCGGACGCGACCCGGGCGAGCCTTACAGCGCTTCGGGTGGTGTGATGAACTCCAGCGCACTGCCCCTGAAATGACCACCGCAGACCGGGCACTCGTTGCGGTACGAGTGGGCACGTGAGCGCTCGAGACTGTCGGAGAAAAAGGCAATAATTGTGGTCATTTCGACCACCTGGAACTTCGCACCACAGGCTGGGTGCGAGGTGCCATATGGCTCTCCGACAACGGCCCCGGCAAAGTCCGCTTCGGTTGCTGTCCCGGCAGCCACCCGCCTGTCGAGAGACACCAGGTCGGTTCCGTCGCTCCAGTGCAGGTAATAGCGGAAAAGCGGCCACTCAGGACGTGGACGGAGCACGATACGGCGCATTCGAGGGTGGTCCGCGAGCAAGCGGTCCTCCAACTCGTCGAATTCGCGGATCGGTTCGTCAGCCCTGACCAGTTCTCCTGCCGGAAAGTACTGCGTGTCCCACTTGCGAAATCGCGCTGTCAGCCCGTCCACGGGTCCACCTTGATCATGTCAGGGATCAGGACTTCACTCTCTCCTGATCCAGGCAGGCTCCGCCAGATCCCTTCGCTCGGATGGATCATGGCACGGTAGACAGGCCCGCCCGCGGCGATGCACTTCGCCATCTCCGAGTCCGTCGTGAATGACATCACCGAGCGCCCAGAGCTCGGGGCTCGGGGCTCTGGTGTCGAGCTCCGAGCGTCGGACGCCTGTTCACTCTTTCGTGGGTACGCGAGGGAGGGGCGGCCCGAGTCTCGAACCTCGGGATACGAGAGCCGGGATTCGAGCTCCGAGATTCGAGCGATGTCTGACAACCGGTGGGTAAAAGAAAGAGGTTGGGAGAACCTCCCTACCTCCCTGACCCGTAACGGCGAGCAAGTGTGACTATTTGTGACCGACTTGCGGCGCAGCGTCGCGGCTGCTTACCGTGCCCCCAACGAAACGACCCCGACGCGGTGTTGAAGCACCCGCCGGGGTCTCACCCAAGATCGATGAAAGCGACCCGATCTCGTGGCTACCCAGAACTTTAGCTCCGCCCTGCCGACGCCCACAGTCCCGGCCCCCGCCCCGACCGTCTGCCCGAAGGCCAGCCCCGGCTACGGCAAGCGTTCCGTCCCGGACCAGCGCCCTCCCCGCGCCGACGACTTCGCGTTCCTGCCGGACCGGGAGCAGTACATCGCCGGATACGTCGACCAGCTCCCCGAGGGCTCGGCGATGAACATCAAGTGGCTCGCCAAGTGCCAGCCCCTGTACGGGCAGATGGCCGTAGGCAGCGCGCTGCGGGCCCTGGGCGTGGCCGGACACCTGCGCCAGGCGCGGTGCGCGGTCGGTGACGGCGATAACGTCCGCTGGGTCACCCGCACCTTCTGGTCGCGCATGGCCCGCGACAACGAGTGGTGGAACACCTTCCTCACCGCCGAAGCGGGCCACCGCCTGCACCAACCGGAGCCCGCACCGGCCACACCCCCTCCCCCGTGGGTCCCGGCCGAACCCGCAGCCCCCGCGACACCCGAGGCACCCGCACCCGCACTCGTCGTACCGCAACAGCGCACCGCCCCGGCAGACCCGTCACCCGCCTACCTCGCCCTGACCCGGCTGGGCCCTGCCGACAGGCGCCTGGGACTCTCCGAGGAGGACTGCCGGGAACTGGAGGAGTCGGCCGCCGAATGGTTCGCACGCGGCGTGGACGCCGACTACCTCATCCACACCGTCACCGCAGGGCTGCCCGCGACCATCGACTCACCACTCGGCTTCGTCCGGAAGCGCCTGATCACCAAGCTCCCGCCCCACCGGCCCGCCGCCGCAGCCCCCGCACCGCAGAGCGGCACCTCAGCCCCCCGCCTGATGGTCGAGTGCACCGACTGCGGCGCACCGGGCAAGGCCGAAGCCTTCCGAGACGGCTTGTGCGGCCCCTGCCGCGAACCCGCCCAGGCCACCCCCGCCGATCCGGCGTCCACCGAGGAGCCAGGCATCGAACGCGACATCCAGGCCCACGTGAAGCGCCTACGCGAACAACTGAGACTGCGCTGACGGTCCCCACGCTTCCCAAGCACCTCATCCTGACCTGCTGTCAGCCGAATCCGCACCGAGTTGATTCCTCGCTCACGAACACCACCGACCGGCTCGCGATCATCCAGCGTAGTCCTCGACGAGTTGCGCGATGAGCCTGTGGAGGGCGTCGGCCCGGTGGCGGTCGTCGGGCTGGTTGCGCAGAGCGTCGTCGAGTGACCTGAGTCGGGTCAGAGCGGCCTGGTTCCGCTCCCTCAGCTCGTCGAACGAGGTGGTGGCCAAGTCCAGGCACTGGGTGAACAAGGACCGAGTGGCAGGGGCCGGAGGAGACGGGTCCGAGGCAGTGAACCCACTGGTCAGGTAGCACACGGGATCCGTGAGGCTCCAGCCGACGACCGTGCCGTGCTGGACGAGGAGCGCCACGGCAGGGGCGATACCGATGCGGGCATCCAGCGGCTCGTCGAGCACGTCGAGGTCGCGCAGACACGTCAGTACGGTGTCTCCGGGAGCGCGGCACAGCTCCGTGGTCGTCGCCATGCGGAAGTCCCGGACCTCATCTGCACGAAGCCCGCCCGGCCGGACGGCAGGTGTGACGGGTACGCACAGGCTGTCCTCGGCGTCCACAGCATCGTTGGGGAGGCGGAACTCCGCGCCAACCAGTTGCCGGCTCTCCCGGTCGAAGCGAAGCTCGTCGGGGGTGTCCCACAGCCATTCCGTACTACCGAAGGTGTCGAGCTGGAACTGCGAGCGCTCTTCCACGTCCGTGTAACTTCCGATGTACACACGGAAGTCCCGGAAGTCGAAGCGCGGTGCAACGGCCAGGGGCTCCCCCGCCACGGTCGCGGTCCAGTCACCATCGATGGTGATCTTCACGGTGAATACTCCTCATCGGATCTTCACGCCGGGCGCCATGTTGCCTTGCTTGCCGGGAATCCTGCCCTCTACGACGTCGGTGTGGGTAATCGGCGAACCGGAAGACGTCAGGGGCATCCCACAAGACTTCCTGACTGCCGAACGTCTCCATGAGGAACGTATCCCGCTCCCTCACGCCCGTGCAGGGCACGATGCGCACAGAAGTGCCCGCAAAGCGGGGAAGGAGAAGGAGGGGATCTCCTGCTACCGCCGCGCGCCAGCCGTCGCCGAAAGTCAGCTTCACGGTGTATCCCGCCCATGTCGATCTTCCTCACCGGTGGCATGAATCCGCCCTTGCTCGGTGTCTTTCCCCCCTGGTTCCCGACGGCCCGTACGCGGTGATTGCCTGGCCGGCTACGGATCCGGGCCCCCTTGACCACGACAATGTCTTCACCCTGGCAGACGCAGCCCCTCCAGCCCGGCTCCGTGTACCCGCCCGGGCGCCCACACGACCCCGGCGGGAGCAACCAGCCTTCGCTGTAGGGCGACACCAAGGCATCTTGATCCGACCAGTCCGACAGTGAGAGGAGCGGCTGTGGGCCGAAGACTGGGGTGCATCGGAAGCAACTCAGGGAACAACGGATGCCCAACGCTCTACGAGGATGTGGAGACCGGGGATGTCCTGGTGCAGGGCGTTGCGATCACCGATCCCGACGAAGTGGCCCGAACACGGCCGGTTCGGCCCGCAGCATCGCGACATCCGCCAGCCAGTCCCCACCCAGTGCAACCGCCAGGGCCAGTCCAGCAGGATCTTCAGACAAGCCCTATCGTTGCAGGCCAGGAGCACTCTTCACGTTTCTGATCATGCATCGGACACCCAGCCACGTGAAATCCTGAGGCCAATGCCTGCTCGTGGCGAGCAACTGCGGAGCCTCGGTGTCACTGGAGTGGCGTCGGGGACCGCCACGTGGCCCTCTCCTCCCAGGGCGATGAAGAATTCGGTGAGTCAGCACCGATTCGATGAAGGGGAAGCGCTTCCTGTCGAAATTCTTATTGGAGCAGGAGGCGGTCGCGTACCGAGAGTCGGGGCATCAGCTGAATCTCCGTGGTCCCTGCACACTCGCCCGTATGGAAGTCGATGGAAATGTGTTTTGTTGATTGCCCCGAGGTGAAGGAAAGGCGCGTTGCGCTTTCGCGGAAGAAATCCAGGATCTCGACGCCCTGCTCGTTCACCCAGCGGATCCTCACTGACCTCGCCAGCGCATCGTAGGAGAAAGTGATGGATTGCCCTGAATTATCCTGTAGAGTGAGAAACCGTGTGCCACTTTCGTCCGAATCCGGCCATTCACCGATGGCCTCGTAGACCTCTTCGTCGTCTGGGGTGAGGAACTCTCGGTACACGTCCGCCTTCACTTTCCACTGTACGGCGGCCAGTGCTTCAGGCTGCCGTGAATACTGACATTCGGGCCGCTGCCGCGGAAGATGACCGTGGAGAGTCTATGTGCGCCGTCCGGCAGAATCTGCCAGGTACTTTCGACGCCAAGTGCTCCGTGCGGGCCGTAGAGAACAGATTCGGTCACGCCGAAATCACCGCTTCCGCCGTCCCACTCCTTGCTGAATGTGCGCCCGAACGGCTGTTCGGCAGTATGGGCCAGGTGATCGGTGACATATTTCCGCATCTCCGGAGTGTCTGGTATTCCGATCCTATTGAGTTGCAGTTCGTTCTGGAGTGCCCTCGGCGAGTTGTGGGAGTCCGCTTTAATGTTCTTATTGAACAGGTAATCGAGCTTTCGGGGATCGACCTCCGCGTTTCGTCCCTTCCCCTCGCACGGTGAAAGGCCAAGTGGGTCCGTCCAGGCGTGCGGATTCTGGACGTACGTGGCCGGGTTGGGCGCGGGAGCGAGACCGAGCGGATCCGGGGTGAGATAGCGGGCCGTGGTGGGGTCGTAGTGCCGGAAGAGGTTGTAATGAAGGCCGGTTTCGGGGTCGTGGTACTGGCCGGGAAAGCGGAGGGGCGTGTAGGCAGTGCTGCTCCGGCTCCAGGCGGTGGTGCCCCAGAGGGTGGACCGGGTGTGCCAGGCGATGTCTCCGTTCTCTGCGACCAGTTCGGTCGGGGTGCCGACCAGGTCCGTGACGATGGCGAAGAAGCGGCGGTCGATCTCCCGCTGGCCCGCGTCGCGGCAAAGGATGCGGTCGGTCTGGGCGAGGGGGGTCGAGCCGCGATGATCCCAGGTGAGTGCGACGATGTGCGGCAGGTCATGGGAGACGGTCGTCTGTTCGCACAGGACCATGCCGTCCCAGGTGAAACGGGTTTCCTCCAGAACCGTCTCACCGTCGTCCGCGAGAAGTTGTTTGGCGATGCGGCGGCCCAGTGGGTCGTAACGGTACTTCCAGAGGGTGCCGTCCGGCGTGACGACCGAGGTGAGGCGGCTTTCGGAGTCCCATGCGTAGCGCCAAGTCTGTGGCTTGCGGGACAGGCGGGTCCGCTGTCTGAGGACCACGCGCCCGAGACGGTCATGTTCGAAGCGGCTGTTGCCGGCACGAGTGATCGTGGTGCCTGTGTACGTGCGAGGGCCGGTCGTCTCGTGGCCCGGATGCGTTGAGGGCCAGGAGGCTTGGGTCTGGTTGCCGACGAGGTCGTAGGCGTAGCGTTCGGTCCACCGGTCGGCGTGGACGGCGGTGACACGGCCGACGTTGTCCAGTTCGAACGACCGGCTGCCGGACAACTGATCGTCCACGGCGGTGAGGTGACCATCGGCACGGTAGGCGTACGTACGGCTGTTCAGGGTCCGTCCACCGGCCGTGAGGTACTGGGCGGAAGGCCTGCCGGCTTCGTCCCGGACAAATGACAGAGTCATCGTGTCGCCATAGGAACGCGACACTTCACGGTCTGCGGAGTCATGGGTGAAGTCGATCTGATGGCCGCTCGCGGCCATCAGATCGAGGCGGCCTGCCACATCATAGGCGTACGTGGTGGCATGTCCGGTCGGGGTCACGCGTCGACTCCGGCGGCCGAGTGCGTCGTACACGTAGGTGATGGCGTGGCCGTCGACGAGTTCGGTCTTGAGCAGGCCGCGCCGGTCGTAATGGCGGATCAGGTCGCCATCCGGGCCGGATGCCTGCAAGAGGCGTCCCGACGCGTCGTAGGCGTAAGTGGTCGTCCTGCCGCCGGTGTCCTTCCTGATCATTCGGCCGAGCCGGTCGTGCTCCAGAGTGAGGACGCCACCGAGGGCATCGGTGCGGGACATCAGCTGCCCTGCGGCATCGAGACGGTATCTGAGGGTTCGGCCGTCGAAGTCGGTTTCCGATATGCGGCGGTTCGCCGGATCGTACTCGTAACTCCACGCGAGCCCCTGGGGATTGGTCACCCGAGTCAGGCGCAGTTCGTTGTCGTGCTCGAATTCGTAGCGGGCACCGTCGGGTCCGGTGCGGGCGGCGAGGAGGTCGAAGTGGGTGTACTCGAAGCGGGTCACTCCGCCGCTCGGGTCGGTGTGCGTGAGGGTGTTGCCCTCGCCGTCGTAGGTCCATGACTCGGTGGCGCTGTCGGGGCCGGTGCGGTGGGAGAGCTGTCCGTCGGCGTGCCACTCCAGGTGGGTGACGCCGCCCACCGGATCGGTGGCGCGGACCGGTCTGCCGAGGGCGTCCCGCTCCGTGAGCATGACGGCGCCGGCCCGGTCGGTCGCCTTCACCGGCAGGCCGGCCGCGTCGCACACCACCTGGGTCGTGGCGCCCAGGGCGTCGGTGACCGAGGTGAGTCGGCCCGCGCGGTCGTAGGTGTAGCGGGTCGTGGCGCCGGCCGGGTCGGTGGCCGCTGTGCGGTTGCCGCGTTCGTCGAACTCACTGACCGTGCGAGTGCCGTCTGCCCCGACGGCCTCCACCGGCAGTCCGAACGGGCCGCGCACGGTGCTCAGTTCGCTCCCGTCAGGGCGGGTTACGGAGATGAGCCGGTCGTCCTCGTCGTAGGCGAAGGCGGTGGTGCGGCCCAGGGGGTCGGTGCGGGTGAGCAGGTTGCCGCGGGGGCCGTAGGTGAATCGGGTGGTGTGGCCGAGTGGGTCGGTGACGGCCAGGGGGCGGCAGCCGGGGCCGAAAACATGGCGGGTGGTGTGGCCGTCGGCGGTGGTGAGTGTGGTGGTGCGGTGGCCCGTCTCCGGGTCGGGTTCCGTATACGTCAGGGCGATGTGGACGTGGCCGGCCTCGCCGCCCTCGGATATGACACGGTCCTGGTCGTCGTAGACGTAGTCGTAGCGGCTGTTGTTGGAGTCGATCCAGGCGGTGACGCGGTGGCGGTCGTCGTGGACGAAGGTGGTGGTGGCGCCGGACGGCTTGGTGACGGTGGCCAGGACGCCGTCCCGGTAGCCGTAGCTCATCAAGGGCAGGTCCGTGCCGTCCTTGCCCGCACCGGCCAGGGTCAGGGCGGTGACCAGTCCGTCCGTGAGGGACAGGTTCACCTGGTGGCCCGCCGAGTGGGCCAGGGCGAGCGGCAGGCCGTCCTCGTCGCGGTCGATGGTGACCCTGTGACCGTTGCGCTCGGTGATGTCGGCCAGCCACGCCACACCGTCGCCCCCGGGTTCGCTGCCCCGCGGGGCGTTGAAGTCGAGGACCAGGCCGCTGTCGGGGTCGGTGACCGTGTAGTCGCCGTTGGCGTCGCGGGCCAGCAGGGTGCGCGATGCTCCCCTCTCCGACTCGGTGGGCGCCCCGGGCACCGGGTGCGGGTAGCGGATCAGGAGGCCGTCTGAGGTGACGTGGACGACGCCGATGGCATCGATCTGGAGGCGCTCATCCACGGTGGACGTCCAGGACGGCCCCAGGAAGCGGCCGATCGCCAGACCGGACTCGGTGCGCCGGATGAACACCAGCGGCAGGATGCCGGGGATCGTCACATCGGTCTGCGGAAGGTACATCCGGCCCGTGGCGAGGTCGACCGGGTCCGTCTTGTCACTGACGCGCTCCCCGTCCGGGCGTCTGTGGGTGCCCTCCGGTACGTCATCGACCAGCCTGCGCAGCCGGGCGGCCTCCGCCGCCTCCTCCGCGACGCGGACGCCCTTCACCGCGGCACCGCCACCACCCGTGGCCACGGTCAGCGCGATATCCGGAATCAGCCGGCCCAGGCCCTCGGCCGGGTCCTTCATGAAGTCCTTGGCCAGCTGGATGCCGGTGCCGGTCGGGTCGTTCGCGGCGACCACCAGACCCGCTGCCAGACTGTTGAGGGACGTGACGTACTCGGCCGGATGCGTCAGGTTGTACGGGTCCATGGGGTTGAGGCCCCGGACGAAGTTAAGCGTGCCCGCGGTGGCCTTGATGATGCCGCCGTCCAGATGCATCCCCATGACCTGGAGTTCCTCGAACCCGTCACCGAGCTGCTCCGTGTACGAGGGCTTCTTCGGCGCCATGTCGCGGGCCGCACTGATCGCCGTGCGGGCGGTCTGCGCAGCCGAGTTCCGCTGGGTGCGGGCCTCGGCCAGGATGTCCTGCGCGTCCTTCATCAGCTTCTTGCCCGGGTCCTCGAACGTCGAGGCGGGCCGGGGCGGCAGCTCGGACGGATCACGCTTGTCCGACGGCTTGGCGTTGTAACGGTCGACCGCCTTGTTGAAGTCGTCGACCTTCTTACGGTGCGCGTCGGCGGCGGTCTCGGACACCTTGACGCCCTCTTTCCACTTGTCGATCGCGGTCTGCGCCTGGCCCTGCGCCCAGGTGACGGTCGAGGCGAACGAGTCGAGGGCGCCGAGCGCCTTGGAAGTGGCGTCGGCCGCGGCGTACCACTTGGCCGGCTGGGTGCCCACCGCCGTGCGCAGCGCGTCGGCCGTCTCGCCCTTGAGCTGACCGGAGTCGAGCCCCTTCAGTCCGTCGCCGGTGCTGTCGAAGGCCGCCTGGAACGCGCGGAGCTTGGAGACGGTGGCGTCGAGCTTGCCCGAGCTGCCGTAGATCAGCTTGGTCTTGTCCTCGGTCTGCCCGAGGTCCATCTCGTCGACCTCGGCGCCCATCCGGTTGGCGACCGAACGCGACTGCTCACGCACCCAGTCCGCACCGGACTCCCAGCCGACGTCGTCCAGCCGGTCCGCCGTCCAGTTCCCCGCGTCCTCGACCCGGTCACCGGCCCACTCGACGCCGTCCTCGACCACGTCCTCGACCGAGTCGGGCGTGATGTCCTTGATGAAGTCGCCAATACCCACGGTCAGTTGTCCCCCGACTCACCCTGCTGCTGCGCCTGCTGGGCGCGTTCCTCCGGCGACGGCCCCAGCGTGTCGTCCAGCATCTGGTCGAACTGGTCGTCCGACACACCCAGTGCGCTGTTGAACATGTCGGACTGCCGGCCGCCGTAGCCCTCGGTCAGGACGGTGCGGCCGGTGTCCTTCCAGGTCTGGCCCATGTCCTGGCCGGCCTTCTCGAACGACTCGGGGCTGAAGTCCGGGTCCAGGTAGTCCGGCGTGAAGATGTCGCCCCAGTCCTGCTTGGCGATCTCCTCCTCACTCGCGTGCGGATTCCCGCCGAACAAGGAGTTCGCACCCACCTTGAGCGTGCCCGCGATGTACTGGTCGTTCTCCCACTGCGTACCCGCCGCCAGCCCGAGCCGGTCCGCGAGCCCGCTCGCGTCCCGCACCAGGGCACGCACCCCCCACTCCCAGCGCTCACAGAAGTCCTCGAAATCGACCGACACCCCGTGATGCCCCGCCTCCATCCCCGTGATCGCCAACGACGAGAAACCCTTGCCCATCACCGAACCCGTCGCACCACCCAGATCACCCAGCTCGTCGATCGTCGAGTTCAGGCCCTTGGTGAACTTGGTGACCGACTCCTTGTCGAGATGCAGATCGGCGCCGTCGCCGCTCACCGCCCAGCCCCCTCTTCACCCTCACCAGCATCGACGGCGACCGCCTCCGGAACGATGCCGGAGACCGGCGGAAAGAACATCGACCCGTCCTCGGTCGCGATATCCACGGCGAGGCCCGCGGGCTCACCCAGCGCGGGCACGATCTCATCCACGATGCGGGCACCCAACAGCGCCGCGCAATCCATGGGCCGGTCCCCCGGACCGTGGTGCAGGGCGAACCGGGCCAGCGCCGTCTCGTCGGTGAACCCACAGATCCACCGCACCCCACCCATCCGCACCGACCACAGCCGCTCATCGGCCACCGGCACCAGAAGGAGCGAACGCCGCATCTCACCCACCAACGCCCGCGGATCACCAACCCCGCTCCTGCGCTCGACAATCCGCTCCGCGAGCACTGCTCCTGCCCGGCCCATGCCTCTCCCCCGTCGTCGGTGACTGAAGGCACCGTAGAACAGGACGCGCGACAGCACACGACCGGTTCTGCCGAGGGTTCCGGGCCAGGGCCTGTCGGATACCGCAACCCGCAGAACAGCGATGCGCTCGCCTCCGACCGCCCGGAGCGTGCCCTGGTCCTCGAATGACCGCGTGATCGGCGTCAGGACAGCCGGGTAGAAAACGCTCAACTACCAGCCAGCACAGGCAAATTGGCTTCTTCTCGCCTGCCTCACAACCGCCCCTGGGCGCTTAATGGTGCTTCCGGAACACGCGGGTGCGACTGACGACCACACGGGGGAGCCATGGACGACACCGGAACGGTTGGCGCACCGCCGCCCGAGCCGCCACCCAATCCGCCTCCACGGCCGAAGGCTTCCCCGCTGCCGCCACAGGGACGGCCCGTCCAGCCAAGCTCCGCGATACCCGGACGCCTCCAGAACCCCGGAAGCGGCGATCAGCCTCGCCGTAAGGGGGACCCCCTGGTCCTCCGGGTCAGCCGCCGGACGCTGTGGGTGGGCTCGGCTGCCGTCCCGCTGCACAACGTCACCTGGGTCGACGCGTTCAGGCTCAACCACGACTGGGGCAGGGCCTTCAGCCGCCTCGTACAGTGGCTGATCCTCGCCGTCCTCGTCTACGCCGCGATCAACTACGCGAGCGCGGGCGATGTCGAGCAGAGCGGGAACAGCAGACTCGTGTTCATCGTCGTCGCGATCTGCCTGGTCGTCGTCATCAAGGAACTGATCGCGTCGGCGAAGCCGGTGCTGGTCGTCGAGATGAACAGCGGCTCGAAGGTGGTCGTGACCCTGCCGAGCATGGACGAGCTGCGCCAGATCGCCGGACAGATCGTGTACGCGATCGACCACCCGGAAGCCGAGTTCACCGCGATCGTGCGGCAGTTCCACAACAACAGCACGAACAACTACGGCCCTGTCGTCAACATGAACAGCGGCCGGGGGAACACGGGGTTCAAGCTATGAGCGAGGCGTCGAACTTCTACGGGCCCGTGGTCAACATGAACGGCGGCCGCGAGAACGTCGGCATCAACTACGGCAGGGTCGGCGGCGCCGCAGAAGATGTCGAGCTCCGGGCCGCTGTCGCGGATCTCACCCGCGTCCTGCGTGAGCTGCGCCCGCACCTCGCCCCGGACCAGGCCCGGACCGTCGAGGGCGCGCTGCCCGAGCTCACTCCCGACCGGAGCGCCCTGCGTGAGCGAGGCTTCATGCTGGCATCCGTCGCCCAGATCGCCGCCGTTGTCGGCGAGGTGGGCCGGCCCGCAGCGGAGGCGGTGGGGCGGTTGCTCGGGCTGCTGGGCCAGTAACCCCCCGAGCCCGGAGACCGAGAGGGCCTGGCGCGATCAGGAGGCCGTGGGCAGGGTGAGAATCTCGGCTCCGCTGTCGGTGATGGCGATGGTGTGCTCACTGTGCGCGGTCCGGCAGCCCGTCGCACTGCGCAGCGTCCAGCCGTCGGCGTCGGTGACGAGTGTGGCGGTGTCGGCCATGACCCACGGTTCCAGGGCGAGCAGCAGTCCGGGGCGCAGCTTGTATCCGCGGCCGGGCCGTCCGGTGTTCGCGACGTGTGGGTCCTGGTGCATGGTCGAGCCGATGCCGTGGCCTCCGAACTCGGTGTTGACCGGGTAGCCCGCCTCGCTGAGGACCGTGCCGATGGCGTGGGAGAGGTCACCGATGCGCGCCCCGGGCTTGGCGGCGGCGATGCCGGCGGCGAGTGCGCGTTCGGTCGTCTCGATCATCGCCACGCTCTCCGCCGGCCTGGCCTTGCCCACCAGGAAGCTGATCGCGGCGTCCGCGGCCACCCCGCCCCTGACCACGGCGAGGTCGAGCGTCAGCAGGTCCCCGTCCGCCAGCGCGTAGTTGTGAGGTAGCCCGTGGAGCACTCCGTCGTTGACGGCCGTGCAGATGTAGTGCCCGAACGGGCCTCGTCCGAAGGAGGGCGCGTAGTCGACGTAGCAGGACTGCGCTCCCGCCTCGATGATCATCTCCTTGGCCCACTGGTCGATGTCCAGCAGGTTCGTCCCGACCACGCTGCGCCGCTTCAGCGTGTGGAGGATGTCTCCGACCAGGGCGCCGGTGCCCCTCGCCCGCTCAAGCCGCGCGGAGTTCAGGATCTCGATCATGGGGGGCCTCTCAGGTGCGTCCAATAACTATACCGGTCAAACTATACCGGTATAAGAATGGGGCCACGGTCGGTCCGAGAAGCCGCTCACCGGCCCATGACGCGCGGAGGGGCGCGCCCGAAACTAACCCGGACACGCCCCTCAACACACATCACTCATCGCTCACACGCAGGCGCCGTCGTCAGCGGTCGAAGCGCCCGCGCACCTCGTCCGCCGCACCCCGGGCCTTGTCGCGCCCCTGCTCGGACGCGTCGGAGGCCTGCTCGGACGCGTCCTGCGAACGGCCCTGGCCGTCGCCCTTGCCGTCCTTCGCCTTCTTCTGCGCCTGGTCGGCAAGATCCTTCGCCTTGTCCTTGAACTGGTCCGCGATGCCCATGCTGTTCACTCCTCGGTGGGGTGCGTGGGGGACGGCCCCGTAAGGGCCTCGACCAGACTTACACGACCGGGCATTCACCGCATTTCGATCATTTACGCTGCGTGTGCAACGCGCGTTCCGCCTGGTCAGCGGCGCCTCCCGCGCCGATGAGGCCCTTGCTGACGCCGTCCAGCCGCGAGCCGTACCGCATCATCTCGCGCCGGCCGCCGAGGCCGATCAGCGACGGCAGGTAGCCGCGTACCGACTGCATGCCGCGCAGCCACCGCTGGGCGTAGACATGCGCAGAGCGCCGCTCGATACCGGCCACTATCCGGTCGACGGCCGGGCCGAGCGGGTACGTCCGGTTCGTCGGCCAGGGCAGCCGCTTGCGCAGCTCCCGCATGACGTCGTCCTCGTCGGCGCCGCGCACCATGTCGGTGTCGGTCCAGGACAGGTAGCCGACGCCGACCTTCACCCCCCGGTAGCCGACCTCCGCGCGCACGCTGTGGGCGAACGCCTCGACGCCCGACTTGGACGCGCAGTAGGCGGACATCATCGGCGCGGGGGTCAGCGCGGCGAGTGAGGCGATCTGGAGGAAGTAGCCGCGGCTCTCCATCAGGATGGGCAGGAACGCCCGGCAGGTGACCGCGCCGCCGATCAGGTTGACCTCGATGACCCGACGCCAGGCCACCGGGTCGGAGTCGACGAACGGGCCGCCCGAGGCGACGCCCGCGTTGGCGACGACGACGTCGATCTTGCCGAAGCGCTCCTTGACCTCCTGGGCGACCCGGGCCATCGTCTCGTGATCGGTGACGTCGGCGTGCCAGTGGTCGCTGTCGCCGTGCAGTCGCTCCGAGACCTTCTTCAGCTCGTCCGGCTCCAGGCCGACCAGCGCGAGTGTCGCTCCGCGTGCCGAGAGCTTGCGGGCCAGCAGCTCGCCCACCCCGCGCGCCGCGCCCGTGACGACGACGACCTGACCTTCGAGACTGCGCCTGCCGCTCATGCGACCTCCTCCTTGCCCTCTACACCAGCCGTATCGCGCAACGGGAGATACCCGGTCGCGAGTTCCCGGATCTTCGCCGTGACCACTTCCGGTGCCTCCACCGGCGTCATGTGCCCCATGCCCGCAAGCTCGGTGAGCCCGAGGGAGTCGGGGAGCGCCGCCTCGATGGCGCGCGCGTGGACGGGCGGCGTCAGCCGGTCCTCCGTACCCGCGATCACCGCGGTGGGCACCCGCAGCTCCCGTACGCCCTCTTCGAGATCGAGATCCGCGAGGACGTGGCCCCAGGCGAACCTGGGGGCGCGGGGGCAGGCATGCACGATGCGGGCACAGGTGTCGACCCGGCCCGGGGCCGAACCCGCCCCCATGGTCGCGTACTTGATGATGCGGCGGGAAAGCGGCGTGACCGGACCGAGGGGCGCGCGGGAGCCGAGGATCGCGCGGGTCAGCCGAGTCCGCAGCGAACCGGCCCGTATCGGCACGACCCGTGATTCGGCGATCAGCCGCGAACTACCGGTGCTGCACAGCAGTATGGCGGCGGCGTGCTCGCGGAATCCGGCCCGGCTGGCGGCGGCCATCAGCGTCATGCCGCCCATGGAGTGGCCGGCCAGTATGGCCTTCTCGCCCGGTTCCAGGGTGGCGGCGAGCACCGCTTCGAGGTCGTCGGCCAGCGCCTGCGTGGTGTATCCGGCGCGGCCGACCGCCGGCGAGGTGCCGTGGCCGCGCTGGTCGTAGGCGATGACGCGGTGGTCGACGGCGAGGTCCCGGATCTGGGCGTCCCAGAAACCGGTGTTGCAGGTCCAGCCGTGGGAGAGGACGACCGGCGGTGCGCCGTCCTGTCCGTGCACCTCTATGTGGATGCGGGATCCGTCGGAGGAGACGGCCATGAGTTCGCGGGCGGGCACGGGGCGGGTGCTCCGTCCGGGCAGTGGGCGGCTCATCCGGCGACCTCCTCGGAGACGGCGTTCTCCGTACTCCGCCGGCCGGACGCGCGGACGACCTGGTACTCCGAGATGTCGACCGCCCGGGTCGCCCTGCGGAACTCGGCGGTGGTGCCGGGCCAGACGGTGGTGTTGCGCCCGTTGGCGTCCAGGTACCAGCTGGTGCAGCCGCCGGTGTTCCAGACGGTGCGCTTCATCCGTTCCTGGACGCGGTGGTTCCAGGCTCCGACGGCCGAGGGGCGCGCGTCGAGGGCGACCCGCCCGCCGAGGACGTCGAGCTGGCGGAGGTAGTCGGCCATGTAGTTGAGCTGGGCCTCGATCATCAGGATCATCGAGGAGTTCCCGAGGCCCGTGTTGGGGCCGATGATCGTCATCCAGTTGGGGAAGCCGGCCGCGCTCGCGCCGCGCAGCGCCTGCATGCCGCCCTTCCAGGACTCCGCGAGGGTGTTTCCCTCCGCGCCCACCACGCGGTCCGCGATCGGCATGTCCGTCACGTGGAAGCCGGTGCCGAGGACGATCGCGTCGACCTCGGCCTCCGTACCGTCGGAGGCGACGACCGTGGAGCCGCGCACCTCGCTCAGGCCGGAGGCGACCACGTCCACGTTGGGCTGGGCGAGCGCCGGGTAGTAGGCGCTGGAGAGCAGGATGCGCTTGCAGCCGATGCGGTACGAGGGCGTCAGCTTGGCCCGCAGCGCCGGGTCCTTGATGGAGCGGGCCATGTTGGACTTGGCTATCCGCTCGACCAGACCCAGCTGGTCCGGGTGCTTGGTGAAGGCGCTGACCTGCAACTCCCTTATGCCCCAGAGCAGTCCGCGGCGTGCGGTGCCGGTGAAGGGGAGCGTGCGGTGCAGCCAGCGCTCGGCGCCGCTGATCTGCCGGTCCATCCTCGGCATGACCCAGGGCGGGGTGCGCTGGAAGAGGGTGAGCTTCGCGGCCTTGGGCTGGATCGACGGCACGATCTGGATCGCGGAGGCGCCGGTGCCGATCATCGCGACGCGCTTGCCGGTCAGGTCGGCGTCGTGGTCCCAGCGGGCGGAGTGGAAGACCTTGCCGGGGAACTCGGCGAGCCCGGGGATGTCGGGCAGCTTCGGGTCGGAGAGCGGCCCGGTCGCGGAGACGACGACATCGGCCACGACGGTCGTGCCGTTCGCGCTCTCGATGACCCAGTGCAGCTCGTCGCCGTCCCAGCGCATCATCGTCACCTCATGGTTCAGCCTGAGGTGCGGGCGCAGCCCGAAGGTGTCCGCGACGTGCTCCAGGTAGGCCCGTATGTGCTCCTGCCCGGAGAAGGTGCGCGGCCACTCGGGGTTGGGTGCGAACGAGAACGAGTAGAGGTGGGACGGTACGTCGCAGGCGCAGCCCGGATAGCTGTTGTCGCGCCAGGTGCCGCCCACCGAACCGGCGCGTTCCAGGATCACGAAATCGGTGATGCCTTCGCGGCGGAGCCGGACAGCGGCTCCGAGGCCCCCGAATCCGGATCCGATCACCGCCACTCGTACATGTTCGTGCTGGGCCATGCTGCCGCCTCCCCGCGGTACGTCCCACGACTCTGCCAGCAATCACTGGCGCTGTTGGGAGACTAGAGCAGCCCCGTACCGATGGGTAGGGGTGCGGCAGGGGAAAGTTACCGGCGGTACAACAAGGGCCCTCCGTCACGGGCCTGCCGGTAGGGTGCGGGGGTGGCTGACGGACACGAGCACCGCGAATACCGCATGGAGGAGCTGGCCAAGGAAGCCGGCATCCCCGTCCGGACCCTGCGCTTCTACCGCGAGCGCGGCCTGATCTCACCGCCGCGCCGCGAGGGCCGTATCGCCTGGTACGACGACCACCATCTCGCCCGGCTGCGCACGATCACGGGCCTGCTGGAACGCGGCCACACCCTCACCGGCATCGCGGACCTGGCCCGCACCTTCGAGAGCGGCCGGGACGTGGCCGAGGTGCTGGGCCTGGGCGAACCGACCGAGGAGACCCCGGTCCGGCTCACGCCCGAGCAGCTCGCGGACTACTTCGAGAGCGAGTCCACCCCGGAGAACCTGGCAGCCGCGATGGAGCTGGGCTACCTCGGCACGGACGGCGACGAGATCGTGCACATCAGCCGCCGCCTCCTGGAGGTCTCCGCCGAACTGGTACGGGAGGGCGTCCCGCTCGCCACCGTCCTCGCCTCCGGCCGCCGCGTCCGCGAACACGCGGACGCCCTGGCCGACCTCTTCGTCTCGACCCTGCGCGATCACAGCACACAGGAGGAGCCTCCCCAACTCCGCCCACTGGCACGCGCGGTGGTGGACGCGGAACTCTCCATGGCCCTGGACCGGCGACTGCGCCGCGACGCGGATACGGATACGGACACGGCGGAGCCGCGGGAGTAGCGGGGACTGCCTGAGTAGCGGGGGCCCGCACCTACCGCTCGTACACCACCGTCACGGGCGCGTGGTCGCTCCAGCGCTCGCCGTGCGTGGCGGCCCGCTCGACGAACGCCTTCGCGGCGCGCACGGCCAGCCCCGGAGTGGCCACCTGGTAGTCGATCCGCCAGCCCGTGTCGTTGTCGAAGGCGCGGCCCCGGTAGGACCACCACGAGTACGGGCCCTCGACGTCCGGGTGCAGCGCCCGCACGACGTCGACGTACGCGGCCTCCTCGAAAACCCGGGTCAGCCACGCCCGCTCCTCGGGGAGGAAGCCGGAGTTCTTCTTGTTGCCCTTCCAGTTCTTGAGGTCCGCCTCCTGGTGGGCGATGTTCCAGTCACCGCAGACCACCACCTCGCGACCCTCCGCGGCGGCCCGCGCCTTCAGCCCGGCCAGGTAGGGGAGGAAGGCCGCCATGAAGCGCTCCTTCTCCTCCTGCCGCTCCGTGCCGACCTCCCCCGAGGGCAGGTACAGGCTCGCGACCGTGACACCCGGCAGGTCGATCTCGACGTACCGGCCGCTCGCGTCGAACTCCTCGGCCCCCGCGTCCCCGAAGCCGCCGAACCCGATCTGGACCCGCTCGGGCGCACGGCGGGAGTAGAGCGAGACCCCGGCCCGGCCCTTGGCGGCAGCCGGGGCGTGGACGGTGTGCCACCCCTCCGGCTCACGTACGTCCTCGGGCAGCTGCTGCGCCTCCGCCCGCACCTCCTGGAGGCAGATCACATCGGCGTCGGTCTGCGCCAGCCACTCGACGAAGCCCTTCTTGGCGGCGGCGCGGAGACCATTTACATTCACGGAGGTCACAGTGAGCATCCCGGCACGATACCGACATCCGGGCATCGCATACATGTACGATTGCCCGCATGAATATCCACATGCGGGCCTTCGACCACCCTGACGCCGTCAAACTCAACGACCGGGTGCAGCTCGAATACGCCGAGCGCTACGGGGACGAGGGCGATGTCACACCGCTGGACGCCACGATGTTCGACCCACCGCGCGGCCGGTACCTGATCGCCTACGACGCGTCGGACAGCCCCGTCGCCACCGGCGGCTGGCGCTCACAGGAGCGCAACGCCGAGGGATACTCGGACGGGGACGCCGAGCTGAAGCGGATGTACGTCATACCCGAGGGACGCGGCCACGGCCTGGCCCGCCGCATCCTGGCCGCCCTGGAGGCCGACGCCCGCACGGCCGGCCGCACCCGCATGGTCCTGGAGACCGGCGACAAGCAGCCCGAGGCGATCGCCCTGTACCTCTCCAGCGGCTACGAGCCCTGCGCGAAGTTCGGCCACTACCGCACGTACGAGAGCAGCCGCTGCTTCGCCAAGCCGCTGCGGGACGGGGCGTCCTGCCCCTCCGGCTCCGTGAGAGCCGGGGCCCGTCCAGCCACCCTCGGGACCGAGGCCGGTTGGCGGGCCAGCACCTGCCGGGAGCAGACGGCTCGGTTTTCGTCGCGAGGATCATTGAAGATCAAATCAGAGAAGTTAAGTTTTCGTCGTTGACATGTAAAAAAAATCAATATAGAACTGAACGTGAAGCACATCGCCGAGTGCAGAGGAGCCGAAGGTGGACTGGCAGGAACTGACCGACCTGACGCAGGGCCGGCCGTTCGTGGTCGAGCGGGTCCGGCTCACCGACAGCGATGTCGCGGTCGAGGGGCAGTTCGAGCCGCCGCAGCTGGCGCAGCTCGCCGTCGACGACCAGGTGTTCGTCGCCGCGTTCGTGCGGTCCCACGGTTCGATCAAGGAGATGGAGCGGATCTTCGGGGTGAGCTACCCGACGATCAAGTCCCGGCTGAAGCGGATCGCGGAACAGCTCGACTTCGTCGACACCGACCCGGCACCCGCCGGAGCCGACGTCCTCGACCGCCTCCAGCGCGGGGAGATCAGCGCCCAGGAGGCGCTGGACGAGCTGGAGCGGTCCCGGTGATCCCGCAGCTGCTGACGGTGGGCTATCGCCGCACCAACGGCAACCGCCGCCGGCTGCACATCCCGCTCCTGCCGGTGGCCGTGCTGCTGTCGCCACTGCTGCTGCTCGCCGTGGTGGCCGGGCTGATCGCATGCCGCCGCGCGTTCCGGCTGAGCCCGGTGAGCGCTCTGCGCGCTGCCTGGCACCTGCTGTGGGCGCTGCCCGGCACCAGGTTCGAGATCGAACACGGCCCAACAGCCTTCCAGATGGGCGTCAGATGACTCCGATGACTTCGAAGGGGAGAACGACCATGAACGAGCAGCGCCGCCAGATCCTGCAGATGCTGGCAGAGGGCAAGATCAACGCGGACGAGGCGGAGCGGCTGATCGACGCTCTCCAACGCCAGCAGCCCGAGCCGGCACAGGGAGCCACGCCCCGCCCGAAGCCCCGTCCCAAGTACCTGCGCCTGGTGGTGAACTCGGAGGACGACGGCACCGGCGAGGGGCCGAGCCGGATCAACATCCAGGTTCCGCTCCAGCTGCTGCGCGCGGGCGTCCGGATCGCCAGCCTCCTCCCGCCGCAGGCACTCACCCGGGCCAACACGGGCCTGCGCAGGTCGGGCGTACCGATCGACCTCGCCGAACTCAAGCCGGAGCACCTTGAGGACCTCGTCGAGCAGCTCGACGAGGTCACCGTCGACGTGGACGACCCCAGCGGCCAGGTTCGCGTCTTCTGCGAGTAGCGCCGCCGCGCTCCTACTCGCCGGCCACCCGTTCGGCGGTCAGGAGGTAGCCGGTGAACCTGACGCCGGCCCCCGGGCCATCAGCGGCGTTTGGCGTCGACCCACTCCTCGCGGTTCCACATGACGGGCATGGCACCGACCGGTTCGAACCGGATGTCCGGGTCATTGCTGTGGACCAGGCAGAAGAACCGCCGCCGGAGCACCGCCGCGCGGCGGCCCCGGTCGGCGACGATGTCCAGAACGATCTGAGCCGCCTCCGGGCAGACGGCGGCGAAGCGGTCGTAGTCGGTGACGGACAGGACGAGCCCGGCGCCCTCCGGTACGTCGTCATACGGGCCGTGGCAGGCCACGTCACCGAGGCAGTCGTTGAGCGCGTCGAGGTTGTTGCCGTAGTAGTCGGGGAACCGCAGCGCCGCGGCGAAGGCCCCGTGCATGTCCCGCTCGGATGCCCACTTCCCCGCCGCGAGGTGGACGACGCGGAACCCGCGCCCTTCGAGCCGCAGCTCGGCCTCCGCGAGCAGCTGTCGCCGCCGGAAGAGGGTGACGAAGGTGTTGTCCATGTACTCGATGCCGGGAAAGCGCTTCGAGGCCTCGACCCGCGCCGGCTCCTGGCCCGACTCGCTCCGGTACGCGTCCAGGAGCCGGAAGAACTCCTCGACCGGTGTCGAGCCCTCTGGGGTGCTGCGTTCGATCTCCACGGCCCAGCCGAGGGAGCCGGTGACACCGCGCCGCTCCTGGAACCAGCGGTTGAAGTCGTCCTCCGGCCAGAAGGCGAAGTCCTCCTCGACGCCGTGCACACCGAGCGCCGCCCGGTAGCCGGTGAGCAAGGACTGCAGATGCGGGAGCGATCCGCCGGGAAGCCACATGCCGGGCCGAAGCCGGATCTGGTCCAGGAAGTCGTACACGTCCGCGCAGTCCTGCCAGTGACCGGGATTGAGGGCTGAGCTGTCTTCAGTCGCCATGCCCCCGACCCTACGGCGCGAACAGACGCTGCCTGGCAGATCGTTCTGGAGATCTTCCGCCGGGAGGAGGCGTACGTCACCGCTGCGCAGACTGAGGCGCTGCGCTTGCTGCTGGAGGGCTGCCAGGGTCTCTGTCAGTGGTGCGGCGGATGACCGGTCGCATGACACATGGTTCCCGCCCCGGTGTGCGTCGTGAGGTCCTGTACCGGCCGATCCGCCCGCGAGATCCGGTCCACGACCACTTCCGGTGCGTTGAGTCGAGCTTCTGGTACGGCCGACCGTCGATGGACCCGGAGCTGGAGGGGCGGTGGCGGTCTTCTCCCTGGCGCTCCACAGCGGGCACGAGCGCACGGCTCTTGAGCCGTTCTTCCGGAGTGAACGGATTCGGGTGGCCTCCTGGCTTCCCAGCGTTGCCGAGAAGGCCGCCGGCCCGAACGTGGATCCGCAGAATCTGGGACTGGCCATCCTTCCGGACCTCGTCCTCGAAGACGTGGGACCGGGAATCGCGGCGGAGCACGGTCTGCCGTAATGGCTGCACAACGCCAAGATCCCGCCCGATCAATCAGATCGGACGGGATCTTGTGAACTCCTCCTGAGCAAACCCAGGAACAGTTGCTGCGGTGGACCTGTGGGGATTTGAACCCCAGACCCCCTCGATGCGAACGAGGTGCGCTACCAGACTGCGCCACAGGCCCTTGCAACGAGTGAAACTTTAGCACCCTCAACGGGGTGCTCGGAAATCGGTTAGGCGCTGGTCAGAAGAGGCGGCGTCCCGGCCCGCGATGAAGCGCTCACTCGTTGGCCGCGCGGGGGCGGTCCTCCTCGTCGTACTGGTCGAAGAGAGGGGTCCGGTCGCGGGAGCGGCGGGACTGGCTGGTGCGCTGGCGCGGCGCGGGCTCCACGGGGGGTGCCGTGGGGCGCGGGGTGGCCGGCTGGGCCGGTTCGGCGGTGCTGGAGCGGGCCGCGCTCCAGGTCTCCGGGTTGCCGACCTCGACGCCGCCCGTGGCGCGCGGGGCGACCGGGGCGGTGACGTATGTCGGCAGCGGGACCGGAACCGGCTCCCAGCTGTCGCCCTGGACCCGGCCGCGTTCGCGCTGCTGGTCCACCCACTCCGCGTGGTCCGTCTGCTCGACCGTGAGGCGGCGGCCGGCCTCCTGCGGGGAGACCGTGGGGGTGGGCTCGGGGGCGGGGTGGCGCGCTTCGGGGTCCTCGTCGGACTCCGCGGTGGCCGTCGTGGCGGGCTGGTGCCTGCGCGGGCGGTTCTCGCGCAGGTGCTGCGCCGCCACCTCGGCCCGTCGCCGGTCCATGGTGAAGGCGAACCTGCGCCGCTCCTGGGCGCGCAGATGCACGATGTACGTGCTCAGCAGCACCGCGGGAACCGCGGGTGCCCAGAGGAAGCCCAGGCCGCCGACCGCCGCTACGACCGCGCCGAGCGTGAAGGCGAGGAAGAGGACGACGGTGGTGCGCCGACGGCGTGCGAGGACCTGCGTGCGCTGCGCGCGCCGGGCTCGTTCGGCGTCGATCCCACCGGGGCGCGGGCGAGCGCGCCGGGCGGATGCGGGTGCGGGTGCGGGGTCGGGGGAAGCCGGGCGTTCCCGGGCCGGGCGCTCCTTCGGTGCGCGCTCCGGCGTACGGGCCGGGTCATGGACCCGGGCCTCGGTGTGCGCCGGGGGCGCGGAAAAGTTCCGGACGTCGACGGAATCCATTCGATCCGTGTCCGCGTCCGGGTCGGCGCCGGGCGCCGCCTCATCGTCGGTGCGCTCCTGAAGCCCCTTGGCATACCGGCGTTCCATCGCCGCCCGTCCGGACAGCAGCCGGATGGCGGTGCTGAAGCGTTCCGTTGGACGGGCTTCGTTGAGCTCGTCCTGCCTGCGGAGCCACATCGGCACCAAGTAGGCGGCCCAGGCCCCGACGATGACTGCATAGATGAGGCCGCTGCTGCTCACATCCCACACCGTAGAGGGGTTTGCATGGAGGCATCCGCCAATTGGTGCGGTGTGTCGCACGATCCTGCTGATATCAAGGACTTTTTTTGTGATTGTTCGGATCAACAGTCGGCGTTTGTCCGCTTGGTAGCGGTCAAACGGCGATCAATTTCGAACATATATTTCATTTAGTGTGATGTTCAGGCTGCTCCGGCCTGGCCCGCTGCCACCTCCGGAGCAGGCCGTCGGGCACCTCCTCCGCGGTGAGCGCGTAGATGAGATGGTCCCGCCAGGCGCCGTCGATGTGCAGATAGCGGGGCCGGATCCCCTCCTCACGAAATCCCAGTTTCGCCACCACCCGCCGACTGGGCGCGTTCTCCGGGCGAATGCACACCTCGATCCGGTGCAGTCCGACCGTGCGGAAACAGTGGTCGACGGCGAGGGCGACCGCGGTCGGCATCACCCCGCGCCCCGCCACGTCCTGGTCGACCCAGTAGCCGACATGGCCTGAGCACATCGAGCCCCAGGTGATCCCGGCGACGGTCAGCTGGCCGACCAGCCGGCCCCGGTACTCGATGGCGAACGGCAGCATCCGCCCGGCGTTCGCCTCGGACCGCAGATGGCGGATCATCTGCCGGTACGTGGGGCGCTGGGCCACCGGGCCGCCGGGGGCTGGCGGCGGCACGGTCGCCTCCCAGGGGCGCAGCCAGTCCCGGTTGCGCCGGTTGACCTCGCGCCACATGGTCTGGTCGCGCAGCTTTATCGGCCGGAGGATGACGTCGCCGTCCACCAGGGTCACCGGCCAGGTCGGGACGTTCAGCTCGGGCTCCCGGGTCGGGGGTGATCGCCACCGCGGAGCTGGTCGACGGCGTGCACCAGGAGGCGGGTCAGGACCGCGAGCCCGTCGCGGACCCCGCCGGTGGAACCGGGCAGATTGACGACGAGCGTGCGGCCGGCCACGCCCGCCAGTCCGCGCGAGAGCGCGGCCGTGGGGACCTTGTCCCGGCCCTCGGCACGGATCGCCTCGGGGATGCCGGGGATCTCGTGGTCCAGGACGGCGCGGGTGGCCTCGGGGGTGCGGTCGGTGGGCGAGATGCCGGTGCCGCCGGTGGTCACGATGACGTCGTACGCGGCCGCCACCCCGTCGCGCAGCGCCTGCTGGACCGGATCACCGTCCGGGACGACCCGCGGACCGTCGACGGTGAAGCCGAGCCCGGCCAGCGCCTCTGCGATCAGCGGGCCGCCCTTGTCGGCGTAGACCCTGGCGGCGGCGCGGTTGGACGCGGTCACCACGAGGGCGCGGTAGGGGGCCGGGGAAGCCCCGGGGTCACTCATGCGTCCGCTCCGGCGGCGGGTTCGGTGCGCCGGTAGTCGCCGGACTTGCCGCCCGACTTCGCCTCGACCCGGATGTCGGTGATGACCGCGGCCTTGTCGACCGCCTTGATCATGTCGACGACGGTGAGCGCGGCGACCGACACCGCGGTCAGGGCCTCCATCTCCACGCCCGTGCGGTCCGTGGTCTTCACGGTCGCGAGGATCTCCACCGCGTCGTCGGCCACGCTCAGATCGACCTTGACGCCGGAGACGGCCAGCGGGTGGCAGAGGGGGATCAGGTCCGGGGTGCGCTTTGCCCCCATGATTCCGGCGATGCGCGCGGTGGCGAGGGCGTCGCCCTTGGGGACCCCTTCACCCCGGAGCAGTTCGATGACACGCGGCGAGACGAGGACCCGGCCGCTGGCACGGGCGACGCGCGCGGTGACGCCCTTCTCGGATACGTCGACCATGCGGGCGGCGCCCGCCTCGTCGATATGCGTCAGCCTGTTCTGCGTACTCAACTCACTCCGCCTAGCGGTAGGGCGCCGGTTGCCCCTGAGCCGCACCGGGGTGCGGGCCCGGGGTCCGGGGGATGTCCCCCGGAAGGCACAGCGGCAGATACCGTACCGCCACCCGGCGCCGGTCAGCGGATCAGGATCACCTCGGTGTCGGTGCCGGGCTCGGCGGAGGTGACGTCCTCGGGCAGCACGATCAGCGCGTCCGCCTGGGCGAGAGCGGCGATCAGATGCGATCCGGAACCGCCCACGGGCGTGACGGTGCCCGCCTGCGCGTCGTACGTGCCGCGCAGGAACTGCCGCTTGCCGGCGGGCGAGGACAGCGCCTTGTCAGAGACCAGGGTGGCCCTGGCGGTGGGGCGGTGCACGTCCGGCAGGCCCATCAGGGTCCGGATCGCGGGCCGTACGAACAGCTCGAACGAGACGTAACTGGAGACCGGGTTGCCCGGCAGTGCCAGCAGCGGGGTGTGCTCCGGGCCGATGGAGCCGAAGCCCTGCGGCTTGCCGGGCTGCATGGCCAGCTTGCGGAAGTCGATGCCGCTGCCCGGCTCGTCCTCGTCGCCCACGGAGGACAGCGCCTCCTTGACCACGTCGTACGCGCCGACGCTGACGCCACCGGTGGTGACGACGATGTCGGCGCGGATCAGCTGGTCCTCGATCGTGGCGCGCAGTGTCTCCGCGTCGTCGGTGACGGCGCCGACCCGGTAGGCGATCGCCCCGGCGTCGCGCGCGGCGGCCGTCAGCGCGAAGCTGTTCGAGTCGTAGATCTGGCCGCCGGTCAGCTCCTCACCCGGCTGGATCAGTTCGCTGCCGGTCGAGATGACGACGACGCGCGGCCGGGGCCGCACCTTCACCGTCGAGCGGCCGATCGCCGCGAGCAGGCCGATCTGCGGCGGCCCGACCACCGAGCCGGCGCGCAGGGCCAGATCGCCCGGCCTGACGTCGCTGCCCCGGTCCCTGACATGGGCACGGGCCTCGACCGGGCGGTGCACCCTGACCTCACCGCGCGCGCCCTCCGGGGCGTCGCTGTGGGCGCGCATCGACGTGGCGGGGCCCTCGCCCGTGCCGCCGTCGGTCCACTCGACCGGGATCACGGCCTCCGCACCGGCCGGCAGCGGGGCGCCGGTCATGATGCGGGCGGCCTCGCCCGGCCCCACCCGCTGATCACCGAGGAGCCCGGTGGCGCCCGCCGCCACGTCACCGATGACGGTGAGCACGGCGGGGAACTCCTCGGTGGCGCCCTCCACATCGGAGACGCGGACCGCGTAGCCGTCCATCGAGCTGTTGTCGAAGGGCGGCAGGGCGACCTCCACCACGACGTCCTCGACCAGGACGCAGCCCTGCGCGTCGGGCAGTTGCAGCTCGATGGGTTCGAGCGGCTTCACCGCGGCGAGGATGTCTTCCAGGTGCTCGTCCACCGACCAGATCGTGCTGCTCAAGGTCTTACATCTCCTCGGTGACGTAACTGCGGAGCCAGGTCCGGAACTCCGGCCCCAGGTCTTCACGTTCGCACGCGAGTCTGACAATGGCACGGAGGTAGTCGCTTCGGTCACCGGTGTCATAGCGGCGGCCCTTGAAGACGACTCCGTGCACCGGGCCGCCGGTCTTCTCGTCCACGGCCAGCAGTTGCAGGGCGTCGGTCAGCTGGATCTCGTCACCGCGGCCGGGCTCGGTCCGGCGCAGTATCTCGAAGACGGCGGGGTCCAGGACATAGCGGCCGATGATGGCGAGGTTGCTGGGCGCGTCGGCCGGTTCCGGCTTCTCGACCAGGCCGGTGATCCGCATCACATCGCCCTCGGCGGTGGGCTCGACGGCCACACAGCCGTACTGGTGGATCAGCTCGGGCGGGACCTCCATGAGCGCGACGACGCTGCCGCCCTCGCGCTCCTGGATCTCCACCATGCGGGCCAGCAGCGGGTCGCGCGGGTCGATCAGGTCGTCTCCGAGGAGCACCGCGAACGGCTGGTCACCGACGTGCGGCGCCGCACACAGCACCGCGTGTCCGAGGCCGCGCGGGTCGCCCTGGCGGACGTAGTGCATGGTGGCGAGGTCGCTCGACTCCTGGACCCTGCGCAGCCGTTCGGCGTCACCCTTGCGGGTGAGCGCGGACTCCAGTTCGTAGTTGCGGTCGAAGTGGTCCTCCAGGGGACGCTTGTTGCGACCGGTGATCATCAGTACGTCGGAGAGACCGGCGGCCACCGCCTCCTCGACGACGTACTGGATCGCAGGCTTGTCGACGACAGGCAGCATCTCTTTGGGAGTGGCTTTGGTGGCCGGCAGGAAGCGGGTGCCGAGGCCCGCCGCCGGGATGACAGCCTTGCTGATCCTGGGGTTCGACTGAGTCATGCGCAGAACCTTAACCGGCGCACATGGGCGGAAGATGAGCCTCCGGTTAACTTTGTACTCATATACGGCGGTACGAGAGATCTGTGGGTGCCCGTTGGAAACCGACATGTCCGCAAAGGCGCTAATGCGGCGCGAACTGCTCGCCGCACGACGCCTCCTGACCGGTAGGGACGTCGAACGGGCCGCCGAAGCGCTGGCCCGCCGCGCGCTCGCGCTCCCCGAGCTGTCCGGGGCCCGTACCGTCGCAGCGTACGTCTCGGTGGGGCGCGAACCGGGCACCCGCGCTCTGCTGGACGCGCTGCGCGCGCGGGGCGTCCGGGTGCTGCTGCCGGTGCTCCTGCCGGACAACGACCTGGACTGGGCGCCGTACGAGGGCGCCGGGAGCCTCGCGCAGGCCGGCCGCGGCCTTCTGGAGCCGGGCGGGGAGCGGCTCGGCCCCGACGCCGTACTGGCCGCGGACGCGGTGCTGCTGCCGGGCCTCGCGGTGGACGGGCGCGGGATGCGGCTCGGCAGGGGCGGCGGCAGCTACGACCGGGTGCTGGCCCGGCTCTCGGCGGCCGGGGCGCACCCGGCGCTGATCGTCCTGCTGTACGACGCCGAGGTGGCCGCGCGGGTCCCGGAGGAACCGCACGACCACCTCGTGGACGCGGTGGTGACACCGACGGGATCGCGGCACTTCAGCGGCGGCTGAAGACTCCCGGGCAAGCATGCCCCCGCCCACGTGCAAGAGCCCCGGGAACCCCAAGAGCCCTGATGACTCCCTACGGCTTCAGGGTCAGCGTGTCCGTCGTGGACCCGGTCACCGCGTTCGTCCCGTAGGACCAGTCGAGCAGCTCACCGTTGACCCACTTGTCCGTCTGGTCGGTGTAGTGCGCGCTGAACGCGTGCCCGGAGGCGCCGGTGAGGTTGATCCAGCGGGACTTGTCCCAGTCCCCCACGTTGACGACCATCCGCATCGACGGAACCCAGACGACCTCGTAGCCGCCGGCCGCGTTCCAGCCGGTGGCGTCCACCGCGGCCTCGCCGCCGCCGAGGTTCCACGGGCCCCGGTTGAGTACCCGCTGGAGCAGACCGGGCCCCTCCGTACCGAGGGTCTGGTTCTTCAGGGTCAGCTGGTGCAGCCGGCCCCAGTTCCAGGTGGTGATGTCCTTGCCGAGCTTGGCCGTCAGCTCCCAGCGGGCGTCCTCCATGGCGCGGGCGAAGAGCTCCTCGCGGTTGTCGGTCGCCTTGTCCTTGCGGTTCGCCGGCGTCTTCCACCAGTCGCTGTCCGGCTTGTCCATGAGGTTCTCGACGACCTGGTACCAGCGGTCACCGCCGTCCGGCTGCGCCGAGTCGGGGGCGCGCTGGCCGCATTCGCGTACCAGCCGGTCCTGCTCGTCGACTGGGCCCGAGCTCTTGGCCGGCGGCACGTTCAGGCACTCGCCCTTGACCCGCATCTCCTTGGGCAGCTTGTCGCCGAAGGCCAGCTTGAGGATGTTGCGCCAGACCGCGTTGAAGTACGCGGCCGCCGCCGAGTCGGACTCCTGGGTGTAGTCCCAGCCCTCCAGCAGCTTCTGCGCCTCGCGGACGTCCTTGTCCGAGATGTTGATCTTCATCAGTTCGGGCACCAGCAGCGCGGCGATCTCGCTGGTGTTGTCCATCTGCATCTTCTGCATGTCATCGGTCGAGATCTTCCCGCCGCCCTTGATCTTCGACTGGACGAGATCGTTGATCCGCTGGCTGCGGGTGCCGTAGCCCCAGTCCTTGGTGAGCATGTACGGGTACTTGTCCTCATCGACGACCGCCTGGTTGGCGGTGACGATGTACCCGCGCTTCGGGTCGTACTCGTACGGCAGCTCGTCGAACGGGATCGGGTCCTTCTTCCAGCCGTAGGCCGAGGACCAGCCGGGACTGGGCATCGTGCCGTCGCCGGACCTGCGCTGCGGGATCTTCCCCGGCGCCTGGTACCCGATGTGGCCCCTGGTGTCGGCGTAGACGAGGTTCTGCGAGGGAACCTCGAAGTGCTCGGCCGCCGCGCGGAAGGTCGTGAAGTCCTTGGCGCGGTTGAGCTCGAAGACCGCGTCCATGGACTTGCCGGGCTCCAGCGCGGTCCACTTCAGCGCCACCCCGTAGCCGTCCGCACGGTCCGGGGCCGCGTTGGTCACGGGCGCCTTCTGGCCGACCTTCTCCAGCTCGCCGCTGCGGTCGGAGACCAGCGGACCGTTGTTGGTCTCACGGACGGTGATGTGCCGGTCCTTGCCGCCGGCGACCTTGATGGTCTCCTCGCGGGTGGTGAAGGGCTTCACCTTGCCGTCGTACTGGTAGCCGTCCGCCGAGACCTTCTCAAGGAAGAGGTCGGTGACGTCCGCACCCAGGTTGGTGAAGCCCCAGGCGACGTCCTGGTTGTGGCCGATGATCACGCCCGGCATGCCGGAGAACGTGTAACCGGCGGTGTCGTACTTGCAGGTGGCGGAGACGCTGCGGCAGTGCAGCCCCATCTGGTACCAGAGCGAGGGCAGCTGCGGCGCCAGGTGCGGGTCGTTGGCGAGCAGCGGCTTGTCGGTCGTCGTGTACTTGCCCGAGACCACCCAGGAGTTCGACCCGATGCCGGTGCCGTTCGGGCCCAGCAGCGAGGGGATCTTGTCAAGGGTGTCGGAGAGCGCGCCGAGCTGGGTGTTCAGCCCCTCGGTGGCGCCCTGCACGGTCGAGGAGCCGAGGCCGTCGGACGGCGTCGCCTGCGGGTCGAACTTCCCGGTGGCCGGGGAGATCCCGCCCTCGGAGACGATCGGCTTGTGCGTGTCGTACGGGTAGGGCGGGTACAGGTCCTCGATCTGCTTCGCGTCGAGCCTGCTGGTCATCAGTGAGCGGTCGATCTCGTCCTGCATGTTGCCGCGCAGGTCCCACGCCATGGCCTTCAGCCAGGCGACGGAGTCGACCGGGGTCCACTGCGTCGGCTTGTAGTCGTTGGTGAGACCCAGCGCCGCGTACTCGACGGAGATGTCCTTGCCGTCGCGGCCCTTGAGGTAGGCGTTCACGCCGTCCGCGTACGACTGGAGGTTCTTCTTGGTCTCCGCGGACAGGACGTGGTCGTACTCCTCCTGGGCGACCTTGCGCCAGCCCAGCGTGCGCAGGAAGGAGTCCGTCTCGACCTGGCCGGACCCGAACATCTCGGAGAGCCGGCCGGCCGTCATGTGACGGCGGACGTCCATCTCCCAGAAGCGGTCCTGTGCCTGGACGAATCCCTGGGCGCGGAACAGGTCGGAGTCGGAGTCCGCGTAGATCTGCGGAATGCCGTAGCTGTCGCGCTTGACCTCGACGTTGCTGTCGAGGCCGGCGAGCTGGGCGGTCCCGTTGGTCTGCGGGTACGAGGCCCGCACGGTCGATACGGACCAGTACGTGCCGTATCCGATACCCGCGACAAGCGCCAGCACCAGGACGATCACGATCAGGCGGGCGCGTCGCCCCTTCTTCTTGCGCGACCCGCCACCGGCGGTACCGGTGGAGCCGGAAGAGGCGGTTGTGTTGGCGGGCATCGCTGTCCTTCGAGGGGCAGGGTGGTCCTGGGAGTGCAGGAGCAACCATAGGCGCAGCGCCGGAGCCCCTCTGACGCGGTATCGGGATGGTTCGAATTGCGTAGCGATCGCACGAGTACTCGAACGCATCAAGAAAACGTTAAAGATTAGGTAAGGTAACGAAGTACCGGCCGCCGGAGCCCGATCCGGCAGGCGCTCGCAGGAAAGGACCGGCCACTGACTGTCCACGCGCTCAACGAGCTCCTGCTCGTCTGCTCACTTGTCCTGCTCGTCGCGGTGGCGGCGGTCCGGATCTCGTCGCGCAGCGGGCTCCCGAGCCTGCTCCTGTACCTCGGCATCGGGGTCGTCATGGGGCAGGACGGGCTCTTCGACGTCAAGTTCGACAACGCGGAACTGACGCAGGTCATCGGGTACGCGGCCCTGGTCGTGATCCTCGCCGAGGGGGGCCTCGGCACGAAGTGGAAAGAGGTCAGGCCGGCGTTGCCCGCGGCGGCGATGCTCTCCACCGTCGGCGTCGCGGTGAGCGTGGGCGTGACCGCCGCCGGGGCGCACTACCTGGTCGGCCTCGAATGGCGGCAGGCGCTGATCATCGGCGCGGTCGTCTCCTCCACGGACGCCGCCGCGGTCTTCTCCGTCCTGCGCAAGGTGCCGTTGCCCTCCCGGATCACCGGCGTCCTGGAGGCCGAGTCCGGCTTCAACGACGCCCCCGTGGTGATCCTGGTGGTGGCCTTCTCGACCGTCGGTCCGGTGGACCACTGGTACGTGCTGGTCGGCGAGATAGCGCTGGAGCTCGCGATCGGCGCGGCGATCGGCATCGCGGTCGGCTGGCTGGGCTCGTTCGGGCTGCGGCACGTGGCACTGCCCGCCTCCGGCCTCTACCCGATCGCCGTGATGGCGATCGCGGTGACCGCGTACGCGGCGGGCGCCATGGTCCACGGCAGTGGCTTCCTCGCCGTCTACCTCGCGGCGATGATCCTCGGCAACGCCAAGCTGCCGCACTGGCCGGCCACCCGCGGTTTCGCGGACGGGCTCGGCTGGCTGGCGCAGATCGGCATGTTCGTGCTGCTCGGCCTGCTGGTCACCCCGCACGATCTGCTCGACGACTTCTGGCCCGCCGTCGTCGTGGGCCTGGTGCTCACCGTGGTGGCCCGGCCGCTGGAGGTCTTCCTCTCGCTGGCCCCGTTCCGATTGCCGTGGCAGGAGAAGGCCCTGATGTCCTGGGCGGGGCTGCGCGGCGCCGTGCCCATCATCCTGGCGACCATTCCGATGGTGTCCGGCATCGAGGGTTCCACCCGGGTCTTCAACATCGTCTTCGTACTCGTCATCGTCTACACCCTCATCCAGGGCCCGACGCTGCCCTGGCTCGCGAAGGCCCTCAAGATCGCGGACGATCCGTCCGAGACCGCCGACCTGGGCATCGAGTCGGCGCCCCTGGAGCGGCTGCGCGGACATCTGCTGTCGGTGGCCATCCCCGCCAAGTCGAAGATGCACGGCGTCGAGGTCGGTGAACTGCGACTGCCCTCGGGGGCCGCGGTCACCCTCGTCGTACGGGACGGCAAGAGCTTCGTGCCCACCCCGCCGACGGTGCTGCGCCGCGGCGACGAACTGCTGGTGGTCACGACCGACCCGGTGCGCGACGCGACAGAGGCGCGGCTGCGCGCGGTCGGCGAGGGCGGCAAGCTGGCCGGCTGGCTGGGGACCGAGGGTAATCCCGGCACGGAGCCCTTCACCGGGCCGCATGTCTCCAACGCGCTCAAGGCGGTGAAGAAGCTGGGCCGGACGCCGGACGAGACGAGGGTGCACGAGACACCGCCCCGGGAGATGAAGACCCGCGAGGCGAAGGTCCGAGAAGCGAAGGCCCGCGAGGCGAGGGACCGCGACGCGAAGGCTCACCAGTGAGGGATGCACCCGAGTTCGCAGGTTACGGAGGGTTACTGGCACGCAATCGCAGGTGCGCGCGGAAACCTGCCTGTACGATGAAGGAAATCTACTCGTCGGGCGTCGGTCGTACGCGTACGGCCATGACGCGCGATCTACAAACGTTCGACATCTGAACGACCGGCATCTGAACGGTCGATATCTGAACGACCGATATCCAACGACCTTTGATCGACCAACTCTGCCTGACGCAGAGCTGGCGCGACCGTATGGCGGTCGTGGCGTCCTCCGCCTCTGTTGCGAGCGCCCGGCATCTACCGCAGTTCCGCGCGAAGAGGACAGCTCTCGGCAGCCCCTGACCGGGCCCGCACCCAGGTGCCGGCCCGTGACCGCAGGAGCACGGCCACCAGGCGGCAGAAAGGCATGGACCGTGGTGTCCACGGTCTCCGACCGCCCCGGATACGGGCAGTTGCTGCGCACTCCGGGTGCGTGGACCTTCCTCCTGCCGGGCTTCGCCGCACGGCAGCCCTTCGCCATGCTGACCATCGGCATCGTCCTGCTGGTCCAGCACACCACCGGCTCCTACGGCAGCGCGGGCGCCGTCGCCGCCGTGAGCGGCGTCTCCATGGCGCTGTTCGCGCCGCAGACCGGCAAGCTCGCGGACCGGTTCGGACAGCGGGCCGTACTGCTGCCCGGCGTCCTGGTGCACAGTGCCTCCGTGGGCGCCCTGACGGCGCTCGCGCTGACGGACGCGCCGATCTGGGCGCTGTTCCTGGCGGCCGTGCCGACGGGTGCCTCGATCCCGCAGATCGGCCCCATGGTGCGCGCCCGCTGGGCAGCTGTGCTCGGGGCGGCGCCCGGCCGCGAGGCCTCGCCCCTGATGTCCACCGCCGCCGCCTTCGAATCGGTCACGGACGAGTTCACCTTCGTCATCGGCCCCGTCATCGCCACCGCACTGTGCACCGGGGTGCATCCGGCGGCGGGGCTCATCGCGGAAGCCGCGCTGACGCTGATCGGCGGGCTGTTCTTCGCCGCGCAGCGCGCCACCCAGCCGTCCGTGCGCGACGCCGGGCCCACCGGCTCCCCCCGGCACGCCTCCGCCCTGTCGGTGCCCGGTGTACGCGTGCTCGCGGTGGCCTTCCTCGGGATCGGCGCGGTCTTCGGCGGTATGCAGGTCTCGCTGACCGCCTTCGCGGAGGAGATCGGCAGCCCCGGCTCGAACGGGGTGCTGTACGGAATCTTCGCGGCCGGCAACATGCTGGCCGGGATCGCCTGCGGTGCCATCGCCTGGAAGAGCGGGCCGCGGCGCCGGCTGATCGCCGGATACGCGGCGCTGACCCTCACCGCGTCGGGCCTGTGGGCGGTGCACTCCGTGCCCCTGCTTGCCGCGCTCGGACTGCTGGTCGGGCTCTGCATCGCCCCGGCGCTGATCAGCGGCTACACGCTGGTCGAGGCGCTGGTGCCCGCATCCGCCCGGACCGAGGCGTTCACCTGGCTGACGGGTGCGGTCGCGCTCGGGCAGGCAGCCGCCGTGACGGTCGCCGGGCAGCTCGCGGACGCCCATGGGGCGAGCACCGGATTCCTGGTGCCGCTGGTGGGCACGGTGCTGGCGCTGGTGACGCTGCTGGCGCTGCGTTCCAGGCTCGTACCGAGCCCTTCTGGGCGGACCGTGGCACGTGGTATCGGTCACCGCGGGCCGGTCACAGTGGACTGATCCAGCGGAATACGTCACTATGGAGCGTCGTTAGCACTCATTGAGTCAGAGTGCCAGGAGGAACAAGTGCCGACCTATCAGTACCAGTGCACCGAGTGTGGCGAGGGCCTCGAAGCGGTGCAGAAGTTCACCGATGACGCCCTGACGGTGTGCCCGAGCTGCGAAGGACGCCTCAAGAAGGTGTTCTCGGCGGTCGGCATTGTCTTCAAGGGCTCCGGCTTCTACCGGAACGACAGCCGCAGCTCCTCGTCGAGCAGCACGCCCGCGCCGGCTGCCGCGAAGACCTCCGGTTCCGGATCGTCGTCCTCGACGGGGTCGGACAGCAAGTCCTCTTCGTCCTCGCCGACGTCCTCCGCTTCGAGTTCTTCGTCGTCGAGCTCTTCGAGCTCTTCGTCTTCGAGCTCCTCAAGCGGTTCGTCGGCTGCCTGAGCCGTCGCCCCACCTGTTTCGCCCGCGACCCCGCTGATCCAACTCAGCGGGGTCACGGGCGTTTACGGCCCCGATAGTGTGACCGCATGGCAAACGCAGAGATCGGTGTGATCGGCGGCTCGGGGCTGTACTCCTTCCTGGAGGACGTCACCGAGGTCCGCGTGGATACCCCTTACGGACAGCCGAGCGACTCCCTCTTCCTCGGCGAGATCGACGGCCGCCGGGTCGCCTTCCTCCCCCGGCACGGCCGCGGCCATCATGTGCCGCCGCACCGCATCAACTACCGCGCCAATTTGTGGGCGCTGCGCTCGGTCGGAGTGCGCCAGGTACTCGGCCCGTGTGCGGTCGGCGGGCTCCGGCCGGATTACGGACCGGGGACGCTGCTCGTACCGGACCAGCTGGTGGACCGTACGAAGAACCGCACCCAGACCTTCTACGACGCGGAGACCCGGGCGGACGGCGTGCTGCCGAACGTGGTGCACATGGGCTTCGCCGACCCCTACTGCCCCGAAGGACGCAAGGCGGCGCTGGCGGCGGCCCGGGGCAGGGACTGGGAGGCCGTGGACGGCGGGACGCTGGTGGTCGTCGAGGGACCGCGCTTCTCGACCCGGGCGGAATCGCGCTGGCACGCGGCGATGGGCTGGTCGGTGGTCGGCATGACCGGGCACCCGGAGGCCGTGCTCGCCCGCGAACTGGGGCTCTGCTACACGACGATGACGCTGGTGACCGACCTGGACGCGGGCGCGGAGACCGGCGAGGGCGTCTCCCACAGCGAAGTGCTCAAGGTCTTCGCGTCCAACGTCGACCGGCTGCGCTCGGTCCTCTTCGACGCGGTGGCCGAGCTGCCCGCGGAGGCGGACCGCGACTGCCTGTGCGCGCACGCGCTGGAGGGCATCGACACGGGGATCGAGCTGCCGTAGGGGGCGGGGGCGTCCTCAGGCGGGGGCGCCCCCGGGCGGGGCGGTTTCGGGCGGGCGTCTCGGGTGGGGCGTCGTGGGCGGGGCGTCGTGGGTCGGCTTCTCGGGTGAACGTCTCGGTCGGGTGGAGGAGTTGTCCACATTCGCTGGGCTGTCCACAGGGCTCGGCGGGAATCCCGTGGATGCCGGATCGTGAGGTTTGTTCATCCGGGGCCGCTCGGTCCCGGTCCTCGACTCCCTCACCCAGGCGGTGTTCGTCATGCGTTCGCCCAGCTCACTCGATTCATCCGTTTCTCCTCGGCCCGCCCCCTCCCGCGCCCCGTCGTCCGGCTCTCCGTTGATGTGCGCGCCCGCTCCCGCGCCCTGCGGGGTGCCCGCGTTCCCGCCGTTGCGGGTGCGCGGTGGCGGCGGGCACCGGATGTGGCGGGCCGCGTGGCGCCGGCGGCGGGCGATGGCCGCAGGACTGGCGCTGACCGCTGTTGCGTTGGCCGCCTCCGGATTCGGCGGGGGCGGGGGCCGGAGCGGCGATGGCGGTACCGGTCCTGAAGCGGCCGGTGCCGCGGCGAGCACGGCCGGGACGGCGCGGGAGCGTGCGTCGCCGCCGCCGCTCCGCCTGGTGTCGGCGCCGGTACGGATCGCGGATGCGGCGACCGTACGGCTGCTGCGGCCCGGAGACCGGGTCGATGTGATCGCCTCCGCGGGGCCCGGGGCCGACGCCCAGGTGCTGGCGAGGAGCGCACGCGTGGCCCAGGTGCCACGAACGTCCGCCGAGAACCCGACGGAGAACGGGGCACTCGTCGTGCTGTCCGTACCGCGAGCCACGGCCGCGGCACTGGCGGGCGCGGGAGCCTCAGCCGGACTTGCGGTGATTCTGTGTTGATTCGTACTCACGGGCCATCACGTCACCTGCCGACAAGGCTGAATTGGGCGGTCTCGCTTTGTACTGCCGTAAGTTGCGGAGGAGTTCACTCCGCTCACGGCACACACGAAGGACGGCTCCCTCTTGAGCGAGAAGAAGAAGGCCAATCTGCTGGACGGCTTCAAGGCTTTCCTGATGCGTGGCAATGTGATCGATCTGGCGGTCGCCGTCGTCATCGGCGCCGCGTTCACCAACATCGTGAACGCGATCGTGAAGGGCGTCATCAATCCGCTCGTCGGTGCGTTCGGCACCAAGGACCTGGAGAACTACAGCTCCTGCCTCAAGGGCCCGTGCACGACCGACCCGACGACGGGCGAGGCGACCGAGGGAATCCGGATCCTGTGGGGGTCGGTGCTCAGCGCCACCCTCAGCTTCCTGATCACCGCCGCCGTCGTCTACTTCCTGATGGTCCTGCCGATGGCGAAGTACCTCGCCAGGCGCGCGGCCGCACTGGCGGCGAAGGAGGGCGTCCAGGAGACGCTGGAGGTCAGCGAGCTGGAGGTGCTCAAGGAGATCCGCGACGCGCTGGTCTCGCAACGCGTCGGCCCGGCGGACGGGAACGCCGGGAACTCCGGGAACGGAGACTCCGGGCCGGGCAGCCGGGAGTAGCCGGCTCAGATGTGGTGGGGCGGCTTCTCGTCGAGGAAGCGGGCCAGGTCGGCGGCGCTGCTGCCGGAGGGGGACCGCTCACCCCAGCCCCGGTCCGTGTCGTCCGAGGACTGCTGGTCCAGCGGATCGTCGAAAACCAGTGCCGGCTTCGGCCTGGTCCCGGGCTCGGGCCGGTCCGGGCGGTGCGACGGGCCCTGCGGGCCCTGCTCGGGATCACTCGGCCCGGGATCACGCGGTCCGGGGGCGGGGGCGCTACTCATACCCCCAGGGTACGGCCGCCCTCCGGGATACGGCCGCCCTCCAAAGCGTGGCCCCGCTCAGCGGTCCTTCGGGTCCAGCGCCCAGAGGCCGAGCACCACGAGGAACGACAGGCACAGAAAACCGGCTCCCCACCAGGCGGTGCCGAAGTTGCCCTCCATCCATTCGTCGATGATCACGGTCAGCCCCCAGAGCTGCCCGATGACCACGGTCATGGCGAGGGTCAGCCGGGCCGTGAGCTTCGAGGAGCGTTCCGGCTCCTGGTCGGTGCCGGCTCCCGGTCCCGGCCCGGTGCGGCGGACGCGGGGGTCGCCGTAGCCGCTGGTGGGCCGGATCTGGGGATAGCGCTCGTGGACGGGCCGGTTGAGTTCGGGCCGGGCGCTGCCCGGGTGGTACTCCGGGTAGTGCGGGCCGGGCTCGGGCCGCTGGGCGTCACTCATGTCCGCCTGCCGGAGGTCTCGGCGCCGGTGGCGTCGGTGGCCGCGGTGGCTTCGTCGGATCCGGTGGCACCGGCCGTGTCGGGGGCCTCTGCGCCCCGCTTGGCTCCTGGGCAGCCGATCCGGGACGCGAGGTCCTGGCGGTCGTCGCCCAGCTGGCGGCAGAGCCCGTGCTCGGCGCTCTCGCCGGAGTACGCGGTGCCCACCGCCCAGACACTGCCGTCGGTCTGCTCGGTGAGCGCCACCTTGGGCAGACCGCGAGGCGGCGGTCCTGCGGTGACCTCGCCGGTACGGGCGTCGAAGACACCTTCGTGGCAGGGGCAGTACAGCTCGCCCTCGGAGCCCCGGTCCTTCCTCCAGAGCACGGCGCAGGCGAGATGGGTGCAGATCGCGGAGTAGCCGACGAGCGTCCCGTCATTGAGCCGGACGGCGACCGCGCGGTCCTCCTCGTCCGGGTAGCGGAAGGAGACGGACTCCCCGGGCAGCAGTTGGGCGCTGATCCTCTTCGGCTGGGGTGCCTTCGCGTCGTCGGGGTCGCCGTGACGCGGGAGGATGCCGGCGGCGACACCGAGGCCGCCGACGGCGAGTCCGCCGGAGACGGTGGCGACGATCCGCAGGTAGTCGCGCCTGGTGGTGAGGGAGTCCGCGGCGATCCGGTCGTGCAGGGCCTCGCGCGGGTCCCCGGCGGGCGGCGGGGCGGCCGGCTGGCCGGTGACGCTCATCGGCGGACGTCCTTCCCGTTGATCTCCACGACGGGCAGGCCGCCGGGCACCGGCCACTGGACCCGGTCGGCGGGGACGACCATGGCCACGCCGGTACGGACCTCGCTCTCGCCGAAGACGAAGGTGTCGGCGACCTGGACGCCGGGGCGCTCGGCCTGGAGCTCCTCGACGGTTCCGTAGAAGAGGGCCCCCGTCGGGCAGACGGTGGCGCACATGGGGGCGAGACCGTAGGCGGTGCGGTCGTAGCAGAGGTTGCACTTCATCTGCAGCTTCGCCTGGAGGTCGATCTTCGGGACACCGAAGGGACAGGCGTTGACGCAGTTGGCGCAGCCGATGCAGCGGGTGGTGTCGGCCTGTTGCACCACCCCGTCGGCGGTCACCAGGATCGCGTCGGCGGGGCACACCTCGGCGCAGGGGGCGACGGGGTCCTCACAGTGCATGCAGACCGTGGGAAGGGAGGCGACGGACTGGCCCTCGTCGGTGTAGTCGAGGTGGATCATCGACTTGCCACGGTGCGAGTCGCACTCGCGGCAGGCGGAGACACAGGCCTGGCAGCCGATGCAGCGCCCCGGGTCGATAAAGATCGTTCTGCCCATCATGCGGGCATCAGCTCCTCTCCGAGGTGCCGCGGCCCTGCGGCGAGGTGGGCGGAAGCGGGTCGGTGCGGGAGACCTGGGTCTCCGGGTAGGCGACATGGCCCGGCGCGACCGGGGGCGCGGGGACCTCGTCGATCGCCTCGGCGTGCTCGATGCGGCAGGCGCAGACCTTGTACTCCGGGATCTTGGAGCGGGGGTCCAGGGCGTCGATCGTCAGCGCGTTGGCGGCAGCCGGGACGGGCCAGTGGTACGGGATGAAGACGGTGTCGGGACGGATCGCCTCGGTGACCAGGGCGGGGAAGACCTCGCTGCCGCGCCGGGTGACGACGCGGACCGGTTCGCCGTTGCGGAAGCCGTGGGAGGGGTGGACCTCGGCCCAGGGGCGCGGGGTCTGTTCGACGAGGGCGCCCAGCCGGCGGGTCTGGTTGCCGGAGAGGAAGTGGGCGACGGTGCGTCCGGTGGTGAGGGACATCGGGTGCTCGTCGTCGTACGGGTCCATCGGCGGGTGCCACTCGACGACCTGCATATGGATCTTGCCGTCGGGGTGGTAGGTCCTGCCGTCCTCGAAGAGGCGGGGGGTGCCGGGGTGGTCGGTGGAGGGGCAGGGCCAGGCGATGCCGCCCGTCTCCTCCAGCCGTTCGTAGGTGATGCCGTAGTAGTCGTTGACGGTGCCGGCCGAGGCGATCCGCAGTTCGTCGAAGACCGCGCGGGAGTCGGCGAAGTCGAATTTGTCGCCCGCTCCGAGGCGTCTGGCCAGTTCGCACATCACCCAGGTGTCGGTCCGTACGCCGGGGGGCGGGTCCTGGGCCTTGTTGTGCTTGACCACCCGGGCCTCGGCGTTGGCCATCACCCCGTCGTCCTCGGCCCAGCTGGTGACGGGGAAGACGACGTGGGCGTTGGCGGCGGTCTCGGAAAGGAAGAAGTCGAATTGAGCGTGGAACTCCGTCGCGTCGTACCCCTCCTTGACCACCTTGTAGTTGGGCAGGGAGACGAAGGGGTTGTTGCAGATGCCGATCAGCCCGCGGATCTCGCGGCGCTGCATCTGCCAGACCATTTCCATCATCGAGGTTCCGGCGGGCGGGAGTTCGGACTCCTCGATGCCCCAGATCTCGCAGATCTGCCGACGGTGCTCCTCGTTCATGATGGAGCGGCCGCCCGGCAGGAGGTCGGCCTTCTGGCCGTGCTCGCGGCCGCCCTGACCGTTACCCTGGCCGGTGAGGGTTCCGTAACCGGCTCCGGGTTTGCCGATGTGTCCGGTGGCGGTGCAGAGGTTGATCACGGTGAGGCAGTTCTCGACGCCCTGCGAGTGGTGCTCGATACCGCGGGCGTGCCAGGCCATGGCCTTGGGCGCGCGGGCGAAGGTGCGGGCGACCTGGACGACCTGTTCGGCCGGGATGCCGCAGATCTCGGCGGCCCTGGACGGCGGGTACTCGGCGGCCTTGGCCCTGACCTCCTCCCAGCCGGTGGTGTGGGCGGCGAGGTAGGTCTCGTCGGTGAGCCCTTCCTCGATGACCACGTTCAGCACGGCGTTGAAGAACACCGAGTCGGTGCCGGGCTTGAGGGCGACATGGATGTCGGCGGTCCGGGCGACCGCCGTCTCGCGTGGGTCGATGACGATCAGGCTGGCCCCGCGGTCCCGGGCACCCCAGACATACTGGGTCAGCACGGGGAAGCACTCACCGACGTTGGAGCCGGCGATCAGCAGGCAGTCGGTGAGCAGGATGTCGGAGAAGGGGTTGCCGGCCCGGTCGATGCCGAAGGCGAGCTTGTTGGCACCCGCGGCGCTGACCATGCAGAGCCGGCCGTTGTAGTCGACGTGCCGGGACTTGAGGGCGACCCGGGCGAACTTGCCGACCAGATAGGTCTTCTCGGAGAACAGGCTGGCCCCGCCGAGCAGGCCGAAGGCGTCGTTCCCGTGCGTCTGCTGGATGCGCTTGATCTCGGCGACGGTGAAGTCGAGGGCCTCGTCCCAGGAGACCTCCCGGAAGTCCTCGTCGCGGGAGCGGCGCATGAGCGGGGCGGTGAGCCGGTCGGGGTGGTTGACCTGCTGGTAGGCGTTGATGCCCTTGGGGCACAGGCGCATCCGGTTGATGTCGTGGTTGCGGGGTTCGACGCCGAAGACCTTGCCGGCCCGGTCGACGCGGAGGTACATCCCGCACTGGACACCGCAGAAGCAGCAGTGGGTGGGGACGAGCGTCTCGCCGTTCTGGTCGGCCTGCCACTGGTCGGCGGGGATGCCGCCCGCGTCCCGGAAGGCGCGGGTGCCCGGCGGCGCGAGGGAGGGGTCGAGGGGCACGATCGCCCGGGGGTCGGCCGCTCGTGGGTCCGCGGTCACTTGAAGCCCTTCTTCACCTGGGAGAGATAGGCACTGCCGCGCAGCACCCGCTTGCAGCGCGGGCAGTACTCGGCCCACGCGTCGAAGTCGAGGCTGAGGTCGCGCATGGTGCCGCGGAGGTTCTCGACGTACGGGGCGGTGTCGATGGGCTCCTCGCAGCGGCGGCAGCTGAAGACCTCCTGGTCCTGCCGGCCGGCGTACTTGAAGAGCTGCATGCCGACGGCAGCGGGCCGCTGGACGATGTGGAAGAACTTCCCGAACGGGATGTAGATGAGGGTGAAGACCACCGAAACCATGTGGAGGATCGCCAGGAACTCGTATCCGCCGCCGTGCAGGAAGATCGAGGAGAAGGTGAGCAGCAGGCCGGTGACGGCGATGACGATGAGCGCGATCAGCGGCACCAGGTCATAGGCGAACCGCTGGCCCGTGATGGCGCCCCGGTCCTTCATCCGGCGCCACAGGAAGTAGGAGGCGCCCGGGATGACGAGAACCGCGGCGATGTCCAGGCCGTGGAACATCAGCCAGCCGAGGATGTTCAGGGAGTCGAATCCGATGATCTTGAATCCCCAGATCCGCATCTCGTAGCCGGGTCCCGAGCCGCTGCCGGAGGTGAAGGTGAACCAGCCCCAGGTCAGCGGGAAGGTGATCAGGGAGGCCAGGATGCAGCCCCAGAAGATCAGCTGGTGGGCGGCCCAGCGGGCGTGGGATCGGGCGCCGAGGAACTTCTGGAAGCCGAGGTAGGTGGCGATCATCTTCGGCAGGGCGGTGGGGGCCTTGCGGAAGTTGGCCACCGAGAAGAGGCTCCCCCAGCCCTTCTTGAACAGCCGCCGGGCTCCGGGCGCGGAGACCCACACCGTGTAGCGGTAGGCCACCCCGAAGGCGAGGAAGACGGTGGCCACGGCGTAGGGCAGGAGGGCCGAGTCGAAGTTCTCCAGAAGCCTGCTGCCGAGCACGATCGCGATGACGAGCAGGAGGGAGACGATGACGCCGGCCACGGTCGCGCGGGTGGTGGCGGACCGGGTGCCCGTGGGCGCGAGTCGGGCGGGCCTGTCGGCAGAGGGCTCTGGTGGCTCGGTCACCTCGCCACCGTAGGGACATAAGGGGAATTTAGTCCTGTTTTGCGGCTCTACGGGGTGAGCGCGTCGCCGTGGGGCGACATCCAGACGCCCAGGTGCCCAGACCTCCAGGTGCTCAGACCTCCAGGTGCTCAGAAGTCCAGATGTCCAATGCCCAGATGACCAAGGCCCAGATCTCCGCTCCTCCCGCTTCTTTGCTTCTCCGGCCTCTTCCACCCCTCCGGCCTCTTCCACCCCTGCGGCCTCTTTGCTCCTCCGGCCTCTTCCACCTCTCCGGCCTCTTTGCTCCTCCGGCGCCTGCACTCCTCCCGCTCGCGCGGGTAGGTTCGCCTCGTACCGCCCGCCCCGATCACGACCCCGAGGAGCACCGGATGGACGCGCTGACCGATGTTGCCGGGATTCGGGTGGGGCACGCCTCGCTCGCGGGCAAGGGTGCGCTCAGCGGCACCACCGTGGTCCTCGCCCCTGAGGGCGGTGCGGTCGCTGCCGTCGATGTGCGCGGTGGCGGCCCCGGCACCCGGGAGACGGACGCGCTCGACCCGCGCAATCTGGTGCAGCGCATAGACGCCGTGGTCCTGACCGGCGGCAGCGCGTACGGGCTCGACGCGGCGTCCGGGGTGATGGCCTGGCTGGAGGAGCGGGGACGGGGCGTGCGGGTCGGTGCCGATCCGGCGCAGGTCGTTCCGGTGGTCCCGGCGGCGTGCCTCTTCGACCTGGGCAGGGGCGGTGACTGGCGGGCCCGTCCGGACGCGTCGACCGGCCGGGCCGCCGTGGAGGACGCCGCGCGCACGGAGTTGGGTGCGGCGGTCGCCGAGGGGTGCGTCGGCGCGGGTACCGGCGCGGTCGCCGGGCAGCTGAAGGGCGGGGTGGGAACGGCGAGCGTGCTGCTGCCGTCCGGGATCACGGTGGGCGCGCTGGCGGTGGTGAACGCCGCGGGCTCGGTCCTCGATCCCCGTACCGGGGTGCTGTACGGGGAGTACGGAGCCGCCGAGCCGGCCGTCGCACCCGCGCCGGAGGTCCACCGCGCGGCGCAACAGCGCCTGGCACAGGCGCACGACGCGAACGCGCGCCCCCCGCTCAACACCACGCTCGCCGTCGTCGCCACGGACGCCGACCTCAGCGGGGCACAGGCTCAGAAGCTCGCGGGCGCCGCGCACGACGGGCTGGCGCGCGCCGTCCGGCCCGTACATCTACTGACCGACGGGGACACCGTTTTCGCGCTGGCCACCGGCGGACGGACGCTCGACCCGGCGAGCCCGATCGCGCTCAACGACCTGCTGGCAGCGGGTGCGGAGACCCTGACCCGCGCCATCGTGAAGGCCGTGCGGGCGGCCACGGGCGTCAACGGCAGCGAGGGCGGCGGCACATATCTCTCGTACAGCGATCTCTACGGCACACAGCCGCATCCGCGACGGCCGGCGGACGACAGCGGTCCAGCAGCCGACTCGCGCTCCGCACAAGGAAGTTAGGGCAAAACGCCGGGAACCTTCTGCGTGCGTCGTACGTTTTGCTGAACCCCGGTCACGATGTCAGAACCAGGGACTACGTTAAGCACGCATCGGGTAACACGCGGCGACGGCCTGGAGAAGCACCTTGAGCGATCCGTACGAGACAACCGAGCAGCACCTCGAACGACTCCTGCGACGGGCTCTCAACTCGTTCGACCTGCCCGACAGTACGGTCGAGCGGCTCGGTTCGGCCCTCGCCCACAGCAGTTCCCTGCACTCCTCGCACCACAGCTCGACGCTGCACCGCGAGACGTACCGGCATACGTACCTGCTGTCCGACGGCAGTCCGTTGACGCTCTGGGAGCTGGTGCACTGCGGTCAGCGGGACCCCGAGGGCCCCCGCTGCGGCTTGCAGCCCGGCGACCGGCAGCACGAGTTGTACGACGACGAGACCGACGTGCACGTCGCCGCGGCCCGGCTCGCCGGTGGCTTCCGCGACGCCCCGGTCTTCGGGGACGAGGGGCCCCAGGGCGATCTGGAGATCCTCACGGCCCTGATGGCGGCGCCCCCGGCCCCGCTCCCCCGCATGTACGCCCCGGACAACTCCGCGGACCACGCCCGCCGCGTGCTGCGCCGCGCGGAGAACGGGGACGCCCCCGGCGAGGAGACCGCCCACCTGCTGCGGGCCGCCTTCGCCCACCACATCACGCAGGTCTTCGGCCGCCAGTGCCAGGTGGACGGGCGGGACGCGGGCTTCACGCTGTACGAGCACGCCTTCCTGCTCCTGGACGGCAGCGAGACGAGCCTGTGGGAGGTCGAGCACACGGCGACTCCCGACGGCCGCCACATGTGCGAGGTGTACGGCGACGAGGAGACGGCGCGCGGCGCGATGGAGAGCCGTACGCGCATCTGCTGACCGCACACGGGGCCGGCACAGCACGACACGCACGGCACGACACGGCACCCATGGCACGCACGGCACGGCAGGGGGACGCGACGAAAGCCGCGCCCCCCATCCGCTCTACGCCGCGTCCCCCAACCGCTCTACGCCGCGCCCTCGTCCGCTCAGTGCGTGAGCACGGACTCAGTGGCAGGTTCCCCACCAGCAGGCTCCCCGCTGGCGGGCTCCTCGGCGACACCGTCGGCCGCCTCGCCGCCGCCCTCCACGTGCTGCTTCGGCCGGGCCGGGAGCGCGAACATCAGCAGGAAGATGGCCGCGAGCACACCGGCCACCCACCACAGCGAGTGCTCGAAGGCGTCAGCGAACGCCGGGCCCACCTGCGCGGGCGCGAGCCGGTCACCGATCGCTCCGAAGAAGACCACCGACACGAGCGCGAGCCCCAGCGCGTTGCCCATCTGCTGCACGGTGTTGAACAGCCCGGAGGCGGAGCCGGAGTGCTCCTTGGGCACCTCGGACAGCACCGCGTCGGCCAGCGGGGCGACGATCAGGCCCATCCCGAGCCCCATCACCACCAGCGGCAACGCCATCTGCCAGGACGTGATCCCCATGCCGTAGCGGTCGGACTCCCAGATGTAGAGCAGCAGACCGGCGACCATCAGCAGCGCCCCCGCCTGGAGGACCTTGCGCCCGAAGCGCGGCACCAGCTTCTGTACGGATATCCCGGCGGCGACCGAGACGGCGACCGAGAACGGGATACCGGTCGTACCGGCCCGCAGCGCGCTCCAGCCGAGCCCCTCCTGCATGTAGAGCGTCCAGACCAGGAAGAAGATGCCGAGGCCGACACCGAAGGTCAGCTGCACGGCGATGCCGGCGGCGAAGCTCTTGACCCGGAACAGCGACAGCTCGACCAGCGGCGAACCGTCCCGGCGCGCCTTCCGCTGCTCGAAGAGCACCAGGACCAGGAACACCACGAGGCTGCCTGCCATCGACAGGTAGCCCCAGAGCGGCCAGTCCAGCTCCTCGCCACGGGTCAGCGGGTAGATCAGCATGAGCATCCCCGCCGTCACCAGCACCACGCCGATCAGGTCGAGGCGCAGCGCCTTCGGCGCCTTGGACTCGGTGATGAACTTGCGGCCCAGAATCAGTCCCACGATGCCGACCGGCAGGTTGATCAGGAAGATCGGACGCCATTCGAGACCGGCGATGTTCCACTCGGTGAGCAGCGCGCCCAGCAGCGGCCCGGACACGGCGCCAAGGCCGACGATCGCACCGAAGAGGCCGAAGACCTTGCCGCGCTCGTGCGCCGGGAAGGTGGCGTGCACGATCGACAGCACCTGCGGGACCATCAGCGCGGCCGTGCCGCCCTGGAGGATGCGGGAGGCGACCAGCATCTCCGGGTTGGCGGCGAAGCCGCACAGCGCGGAGGCCACGGTGAAGCCGCCGATCCCGATGAGGAACAGCCGCTTGCGGCCGTAGATGTCACCGAGCCGGCCGCCGGTGATCAGTCCGGCGGCGAACGCCAGGGCGTATCCGGCGGTGATCCACTGGATCGAGCTGAACGAGGCACCGGTGTCACGCTTGATGCTCGGGATGGCGATGTTGACGATCGTGACGTCGACCAGGTCCATAAAGGCCGCGGTCATCACGATGGCCAGCGCGAACCACCGGCGGCGGTCCGAGGCGTCCGGGGACACCGCGGCGGCTGTCCCAGGCGGCTGGGGTGCGGAAGAAGTCATATGAAGAAGTTAAAGGCCCATTAGGTCAGCTCGTGACCCAATGGCTGGGCATCCTGGGTGACATGACCGACACCCCGGCACGACTGCTGAATCTGCTGTCACTGCTCCAGACGCCGCGCGAGTGGCCGGGCAGTGAACTCGCGGACCGCCTCGACGTCAGCCCGCGCACCATCCGGAGGGACATCGACCGCCTCCGCGACCTGGGATACCCAGTGGAGGCGTCGCGCGGTGCGATCGGCGGCTACCGGCTGGTGGCGGGCACCGCCATGCCGCCACTGCTGCTGGACGACGAGGAGGCGGTGGCCATCGCGGTGGGGCTGCGGGCCGGGGCCGGTCACGCCATCGAGGGCGTCGACGAGGCCTCCGTCCGGGCGCTGGCCAAGCTGGAGCAGGTGCTGCCCTCGCGGCTGCGCCGCCGGGTCTCCGTCCTCCAGAACGCGACGGTGCCGCTGACCCGCGGGGACGGGGCGACGATCGACCCGCAGACGCTGACCGTGATGGCGTCCGCGGTCACCGGACGGGAGCGGCTGCGGTTCGCCTACCGGGCGGGCGACGGCGCCGAGACGCGGCGGCAGGTCGAGCCGTATCGCCTGGTCAGCACCGGGTGGCGGTGGTATCTGGTCGCGTACGACCTGGAGCGGGAGGCCTGGCGCACCTTCCGGGTCGACCGGGTGAGTGCTCCGTATCCGACGGGGTCCCGCTTCACGCCCCGGGAGCTGCCCACGGGCGACGCGGCGGAGTTCCTGAGCAGCTCCATGGCGCGTATCAAGCCGGAGCTGGCGATCGACGTGAGCTTCGCGGCTCCGGCGGAGTTCGTCACCTCGCGGTTGCCCGCGTCGGTCGGCCCGCTGGAGCCGACCGGTGAGCACAGCTGCCGGCTGCGCGCGGCGCTGTCGGGCTCGCTGGAGTGGGTCGCGGTGCGGCTGGCGCTGGTCGACTGCGAATTCACCGCGCACGGGCCACCGCAGCTGGTGGCGTATCTGAACGACCTGGGCGGCCGGCTCACCCGCGCGGCAGTGCAGTCGGCCGAGCCATCGGCCGCGCAGTCAGGCGTACAGGGAGGATGAGCCCGGAAAAGGGATGAGCCCCGGCGCCAGGGGGGGGTGGGCGCCGGGACTCAGCTCAGGGGGCCGATATGAAGTGGCCCAATTCGGAGGTTACTGGACTTCGGCTCACGCCGCAGCGTCAAAGCCCGTGTCGTGAGCCATTCGCTTCAGTTCGAGCAGCGCGTGCTTCTCGATCTGGCGGATTCGCTCCCGGGTCAGCCCGTGCTGCTTGCCCACCTCGGTCAGCGTCCGCTCACGGCCGTCCTCGATTCCGTACCGCATCCGGATGATGGAGGCGGTGCGGTTGTCGAGCCTGCCGATCAGCTCCTCCAGCTCCTCGCTGCGCAGCAGTGTCATCACCGACTGCTCGGGGGACACCGCCGAGGTGTCCTCCAGGAGGTCTCCGAACTGCGTGTCGCCGTCGTCGTCCACCGACATGTTCAGGCTGACCGGGTCACGGGCCCAGTCCAGCACGTCACCGACGCGCGATGTCGTGGAGTCCAGCTCGGCGGCGATCTCCGCGTGCTCCGGGTCGCGCCCGTGCTCGCGGTTGAACTCGCGCTGCACCCGGCGGATCCGGCCGAGCTCCTCCACCAGGTGGACGGGGAGCCGGATCGTGCGCGACTGGTCGGCTATCGAGCGGGTGATGGCCTGCCTGATCCACCACGTCGCATACGTGGAGAACTTGAAGCCCTTGGCGTAGTCGAACTTCTCCACCGCCCGCACCAGGCCCGCGTTGCCCTCCTGGATCAGGTCGAGCAGGGGAAGCCCGGCCCGCGGATACCGGCGGGCGACGGCGACCACGAGTCGGAGGTTGGACCTGATGAATACGTCCTTGGCGCGCTCTCCGTCGGCGACCAGCGCCTCCAGCTCCTCGCGCGAGGCCCCACCGGCATCGCTCTCCACCACACCGTCCAGGATCCGCTGCGCGAAAACGCCTGCCTCGACGGTCTGCGACAGCTCGACCTCCTTGGCGGCATCGAGCAGCGGCGTGCGCGCGATCTCGTCCAGATACATGCCGACCAGGTCGCGATCGGCGATTTCCCCGCCCACGGCGCGAACACTGCTTGCCCGGTTGGTCCCGCGGGTGGAGGACGAACGTCGGGCGACGGCACGGGTTGCCATGCGTGCTCCTTGCTGAGTAGGTAGCGACACCCTTTCGGGTGCCCAGCTTCCGATGGAAACAACGACTGGAATCCGGACAGAATTCCCACGCCTGGCATTCATTTTCCCGCTCATGCAGTACCCTGTCGCGCCACCAAGGGAGGGCACATGACACAGATAGGCACGGAGGCGCAGGTCAGGCCGGGTATCGAGGGTGATCTGGAGGCCCTCACCGATATCTACAACCATTACGTGCGTGAGACCGCCCTCACATTCGACACGGCTCCCTTCACTCCGGGCCAACGTCTGCCCTGGTTGCGCTCCCACCCTGTAGACGGCCCGCACCGGCTCCTGGTTGCTCAGGATGTCCGTAATGTCGACGCTTCGGGGGCTCCCCGGATCCTGGGGTACGCCACCAGCAGCGCCTTCCGCCCCAAGGCGGCGTACTCCACCTCCGTCGAGGTGAGCGCGTACTGCGCGCCCGGCGCCACCGGGCGCGGCATCGGCACCCTCCTCTACACGGCGCTCTTCGACGCGCTGGCAGGCGAGGATCTGCACCGGGCGTACGCGGGCATCGCCCAGCCGAACGAGGCCTCGGTCCGGCTGCACGACCGCTTCGGCTTCCGGCACCTCGGCACGTACGCGGAGGTCGGCCGGAAGTTCGGCCGGTACTGGGACGTCGCCTGGTACGAGAAACACCTGGGGTCCTAGGACGTGAGCCGGGTACCTCCCTAGGACCGGAGCCGGGGATCTCCCTGGGTCCGCAGCCCGTTACGGAGAGCGGTCGCGGTGCCTAGCGTGATGAGGCATGGACGACACGACGCGCAACTCACCCGATACCTCCGGCACGCTCGACGAGGCACTGGAACGGCTTCACTCCTTCGGCCCCGAGCGGAACGGCTGGCTGAGCAATCACGCCCCGATGGCGGTCGAGGCGCTGGTGCGCCACGGCCAGGCGCCCGGCGTGCACCGCTGGCTGGACCACTACCGGGCGAAGCTGGAGAACATGCCGGACCGGTTCACCGAGGTGACCCCGGACAACTGGCGCGAGGCCCGGGGCGCCCCCCGCCGCATCGCCGACTGGACGGCGCACTTCGAGCGGGAGACGGCCGACCGGCCCTGGCGCGAGGTCCTCGCCGAGTGGTGGCCCCGGCTGCTACCCGGCATCGCGGCCGGCGCCACGCACCCGGTGATCCGGGTCGGCCACTGCGTACGCACGCTGCTGGCCTCCGGCGAGAACGCGCCCCGCGTCGCGGAGCTCGCCCACGGCCTCGGCTACTGGGCGGCCCGCCACCGGCCGCTGCCGCCGCTGGCCCCGCTCGCCCCGGCAACCGGCGCGGCCGCCGCGCTGGACGCCGTGGACCGGGTGCCGGACCAGAGCGGCGGCATCCTGGAACGGCTGGGGGAGCTCACCGCGCTCCCGGTGGGGCCGCAGCAGCCCGTGACGGACCCGGACCTCGCCCGTACCCGGCTGGAGGAGCTGGTGCGCGCCGCGACCCACCGGTACGCGGCGTACGCGCACGGCTCGCCGGTCATGCTGGTGCACGCCGCGACCGCGCCCAACGCCGTACTGCGTACGCTGCCCGCGCTCCCCCGGGACCTGTGGGCGCCGAGCCTGGACGCCGCGTGGGCGGCCAGCGCGGCGGTCACCGCCGCGTACGCCCCGGCGCGGGCCGCCGGCTACCCGGCCGCGCCGGAGGGGCTGATCCCGGAGGAGGTCTTCGCGCGGGCCGCCGCACACGGTGACGACCACACCATCAAGTTCACCGACACCGCGCTGGACGTCGGGGGCCCGGCCGCGCTGGCGGCCGCGCTCCGCTCGATCGAGCTGAACCCTCCGGTGCTCTGAGCCCGCCAGCCGCGTCCCCAACCTCACGGGTCAGTACACCTAGCCGTACTGCACCGAGCGCTTGGCCAGCCCCATCCAGAACCCGTCGATCACGCTGCGCCCCTGGTCCAGCTCCTGCTCGGCGGCGCCCAGCGTCACGAAGAGCGGGGCGAAGTGCTCGGTGCGCGGGTGGGCGAGCCGGCCCGCCGGGGACTTGTTCTCGAAGTCCAGCAGGGCGTCGATGTCCTGCGCCCGGAGTGCGCGGCTCCCCCAGTCGTCGAACTCCGCCGACCAGCCGGGGGTGCCGCCGCCCGGATGCCGCAGAGCGGCCAGGTTGTGGGTGAAGAAGCCGCTGCCGACGATCAGGACGCCCTCGTCGCGCAGCGGCGCGAGCTTGCGGCCGATGTCCATCAGCTTCTGCGGATCCAGCGTCGGCATGGAGATCTGGAGGACCGGGAGGTCGGCCGCCGGGAACATCTCCACCAGCGGGACGTACGCCCCGTGGTCGAGGCCGCGGCGCGGGACGTCCTGGACCGGCGTACCGGCGCCGCGCAGCAGCTTGCGCACGCTCTCGGCGAGCTGCGGTGCGCCGGGGGCGGCGTACCGCACCTGGTAGTAGTGCTCGGGGAAGCCCCAGAAGTCGTGAACGAGCGGAATCGTCTCGGTGGCGCCGAGGGCGAGCGGGGCCTCCTCCCAGTGGGCCGAGACCATCAGGACGGCGGTGGGCCGGGGCAGCCCGGCGGACCACGCGGCCAGCTCCCCGGGCCAGACCGGGTCGTCGGCCAGCGGCGGGGCGCCGTGGGAGAGGTAGAGGGCGGGCATGCGCTCCGCGGTGACTGTCATGGCACTCCCCATCCACTGCTGCTCAAGGTAAGCCTTCTACTGGGACTTTCAGAAGGAATACTTCTTTAACCTTCAAGTTCCTACGTTCGGAGACCTTAGCTCTATCTAGTTCAACTTTCAAGAAAAGGTCGTACAGTGGAGTACATGACCACGGCATCCACCGGTGCGCCGCGCTGGCTCACCGACGAAGAACAGAGCGTCTGGCAGGCGTACCTCCACGCCGCCACGCTCCTGGAGGATCACCTCGACCGCCAGTTGCAGCGCGATGCCGGTATGCCGCACATCTACTACGGGCTGCTCGTCCAGCTCTCCCAGGCACCCCGCCACCAGAAGCGGATGACCGAGCTGGCCAAGGACGCCAAGATCACCCGCTCCCGGCTCTCGCACGCCGTCGCCCGGCTGGAGAAGAGCGGCTGGTTGCGCCGCGAGGACTGCCCGTCCGACAAGCGCGGCCAGAACGCGGTCCTCACCGAGGAGGGCCACGAGATGCTCCGCCGCTCGGCACCGGGCCACGTCAGCGCCGTACGCCAGACCATGTTCGACCGCCTCACCCCCGAGCAGGTGCGCTCGCTCGGGGAGATCATGCGGGTCGTCGCGGCCGGGCTGCAGCCGGAGGGCACCAACGCCGACCTGCCCTGGCTCCGCTGACCCGCCCCACCCCACCGCAGGCACCTCTGCCCCGGTTCCGTCGGACGGAACCGGGGCAGAGGCCTGTGCGGTGGGGTGGTCAGCGACTCAGTCAGCGACTCAGTGAGCGACGACCGGAATCCTGACCTCGTCCTCGACACCGTCGGCGGAACCGGAACCGGAACCGGAACCCGTGCCGGTACCTCCGGACGTCGTGGTCATCGAGGGGCGGCCGGCGTTGACGAAGGTCGCCGCGATCGCGGAGGCCAGCGCCAGGATGCCGACGGCCCACCAGATGGCGCCGGTGAAGCCGTGCACCATCGCCTGGAGCTTCAGCTGCTCCGGGTCGGTGGCGCCGAGCGCGGCGTGCGAGGTGGCGTACGCCGTGGCGGCCGAGGCGGCGATGGTGTTGAGCAGCGCCGTACCGATCGCACCGCCGACCTGCTGCGAGGTGTTGATCATCGCGGAGGCGACACCCGCGTCACGCGGCTCGATGCCGTGCGTGGCCAGCGACATGGCGGGCATGAACGCCGTACCCATGCCCAGGCCCATCAGGAGCTGCCCCGGCAGGATGACCGCCGCGTAGGACGAGTCGACCTGCAACTGCGTGAGGATCAGCATGCCGACCGCAGCGGTCAGGAAGCCGGGGCCCATCAGCATGCGGGCCGGGACCCGGGTCATCAGCCGGGCACCGATCTGCGTCGAACCGGTGATCATGCCCGCGATCATCGGGAGGAAGGCGAAGCCGGTCTTGATCGGCGAGAAGCCCTGGACGACCTGCAGGTAGTACGTGAGGAAGAGGAACAGACCGAACATCGCGATGACGCCGAGGCCCAGCGAGAGGTAGACGCCGCCGCGGTTGCGGTCCATCAGGACGCGCAGCGGGAGCAGCGGCGACTTGACCTTGGACTCGGTCAGGACGAAGGCCAGCAGCAGCACGCCGGAGGCGACGAACGTAACGATGGTCAGCGCGTCCGACCAGCCGCTGGACTCGGCGCGGGTGAATCCGTACACCAGCGAGACCAGACCCAGCGCGGACAGGACGACGCCCGGGATGTCGAGCGAGGACCGGTTGCGGCTGCCGGCCGGCTCGCGGATCACGAAGTACGCGCCCAGGGCCGCGACGACCGCGAAGGGGATGTTGACGAAGAACGTCCAGCGCCAGTTCAGCGTCTGGGTGAGGAACCCCCCGAGAATGAGGCCGACGGCGCCACCGCCACCGGCGATCGCACCGTAGATGCCGAACGCCTTGGCGCGCTCCTTGGCATCGGTGAACATCACCGCGAGCAGCGAGAGGGCCGCGGGGGCGAGCAGCGCGCCGAACACACCCTGGAGTGCGCGCGAGCCGAAGAGCATGCCCTGGTTCTGGGCGGCTCCGCCGAGCGCGGAGGCCAGCGCGAAGCCGATCAGACCGACGACGAAGGTGCGCTTGCGGCCCCAGAGGTCGGCTATCCGGCCTCCGAAGAGCAGCAGTCCGCCGAAGGCGAGGGCGTAGGCCGTGATGACCCACTGCTTGTTGGCATCCGTGATGCCCAGGTCCGTCTGGGCGTGCGGCAGCGCGATGTTCACGATCGTGGCATCGAGCACGACCATCAACTGAGCGAGCGCGATGAACGCCAGCGCTTTCCAGCGACTCGGATCAGGGAGTCGGATATCAGCTGTTTTTGACATGGGAGTAGCCACCTAAGGGCGCGTTCGTGCGCGCGAAGTCGTGAACCGTGAACCGGGCCGTGAACCGTGGATGCGGTGAGGGCCCGTAAAGGTGAGGGTCGGGAAGACGTGAGGGTCAGGAAGAGGTGAGGGTCGGGAAAAACGGGGTGGGGTGGGCGGGCGGGGCGGACGCGCGGCCGGGCAGCCGTCTCAGGAGCCCGGCACGCCGGTCAGCTCCGGCGCCGCAGGTCCTCCAAGGTCGCCGCCGTCCCGGGCAGTACGGACCGGGCCGGGGCCTCCAGTCCGTCCAGGAACAGCTGGAGGTGACGGTGGGTGAACCGGTCGATGTTCATACAGGCGATGCCTGGCAGCGGCCGGGTGAGCTGGGAGAGGGCGACCAGTACGTCACCGACGGCGATGTCGGTACGCAGGCGCCCCGCGGACATGGCGCGCCCGACGAGTCCTTCGACGGCCTCTTCGAGGCGTCGCCGCTCGGCGAGCAGTTCGGGGTGGTCCTTGTCGAAGCCGCCGGACAGCATCGGGCACAGCGCCCCGATCCGTTCGTCGGCCGCCGCGTGCACGAAGCGGCTGAGCGCGACGAAGGGGTCTCCCTCTTCGTTCGCGGCCTCCTCGGCGCGGTCGGTGGTGCGGGAGGTGACCGCGAGGACGACCTCATGGGTCAGCGCGGCCCGGTCGGGGAAGTTCCGGTAGAGGGTGGCGTTGCCGACGCCCGCGCGGCGGGCGACCTCGTCGAGCGGCACCTCCGGCCCGAACTCGACGAACATCTCGCGCGCGGCCGTCACGATCCGCTCCCGGTTGCGCAGCGCGTCGGCCCGCGGGCGGGGCGTACGCGACCGCACGGTTCCGGTGGCTGCGGGGGTGACGGTGTCCACGACGGCGCTCCTTCTCTTCCGGTGGCTGTTGGTAGGTGCGTTACTCCGGCGACCTCTCCGCGTAACCGGGGGCTGCCTCCCCGTTTCGCGGGGACACGTGTGCAAACGGGGAAACGGTCCCCGGTTATTTCCCCGCCCCATGTGACCTGAGTCACATCATGCTGAAACGGGAGAATCCCACCCCTTCGGCGCACCCAACGCGCGGCCCCGGAGCACCCGTCAGAGGCTGATCGACAGAGCGCAGCCAGGGTCGGCCGGCTGCCGCGGCCCCGAAGGCGCCTTCATGCAGCAGCCCCGCCACCGGATACGCAAGCACCGCCACCCGGTCATCCTTGGCGCGGCAACAACCCTGGTCATCGCAGCAATGGCCTCGGCCAGCGGCACGCTCCCCCTCCCCAGCCGGGCCTCCGCCGGTCCGGTGTCCAGCACCGGAACGGCCGGGATCGGCCCGTGCCGGATATCGGCGTCCATGGGCGTACAGATGTCGGAGGGCATGCCGACCCAGCCGGGCTACGCCCGCTCCACCGGCCAGATCCACGCACTCAACCTGATGGTGGACTTCCCGGACGCGCCGGGCACCGAGCCGGCCATGGACCGGCTCGCGGAGTTCTTCCCGCAGACCACCGACTGGTTCCGCACCAGCTCGTACGGACGGCTCACCTACGTACCGGAAGCCCCGGTGAAGTCCTGGCTGCGGATGCCACTGCCGTTCCCGGGCTACGGGATCGAGCGCGGATCACCGTACGAACCGGGCTACCGCCACCTCGTCCAGGACATCGTCGCCGCCGCCGACCCGAAGGTGGACTTCAGCGCGTACGACCTGGTCAACATTCTCGTCAGCCCGAACGCCGGGCCCTCCGCCCTGGACACCGTGCTGTCGGTGACCTTCTCGGGCAACGACGACGCCCCGTACGCGGACGGTGTGCCGCTCTCCAACACGTCCTTCGTCTACAGCCGGCAGGACGACGGCTCGGGGTCGTACTCCCAGACCGGATACCGCGTCCTGCCGCACGAGAACGGCCACGTCTTCGGCCTCCCCGACCTCTACACGATGGAGGGCGGCGGCTCGGTCGGGCACTGGGACATCATGTCCGAGGACTGGGGAGCCAACAACGACCTGCTCGGCTGGCACAAGTGGAAGCTCGGCTGGCTGGACAACGACCAGATCAGCTGCGCCTCGCGGACCGGCACCAGCGACCACGTACTGGAGCCGCTGGCCGGCCGGGGCGGCACGAAGCTGGCGTTCGTGCCGCTGAGCGCGGAGTCCGGTTACGCGGTGGAGGTACGGACCCAGACGGGCAACGACCAGGCCGTCTGCCGTCCCGGCGTACTGATCTACAAGGTGAGCTCGGACGTCGACACCGGCCAGGGCCCCATCTCCGTCGCGGACAGCACCAGGGACAGCAGCGGCTGCACCCGGCTGCCCAATGTGCACGCGGAGCTCTCCGACGCCCCGTTCCAGCCCGGCCAGACCTTCACCGACCGGGCCACCGGGATACGCATATCAGTGGTCGACAAGGACTCCAAGGGGGACTATCGGGTGCGGGTCACCCGCCCCTGATCCCCCGGACCGCTACCCCCCGGACCTCTGCCCCCTGACCTCTTCCTCGACGGGTCCGCGCAGCTCGCGCTTGAGGATCTTCCCGGTGGCGTTGCGGGGCAACGGTTCCCCGGCCACCAGCACATGGGCCGGGACCTTGAACGCGGCCAGGCTCCGGCCCACATGCGCCCGCAGGTCCTCGGCCGTGGCCACGGCACCGGCGCGGAGCCGGACGACCGCGGCGACCTCCTCGCCCAGTACGGGGTGAGCCACCCCCAGGACCGCCGCGTCCTCGACGTCCGGGTGGCCGTGCAGCACGCCCTCGACCTCGACGCAGTACACGTTCTCGCCGCCCCGGATCACCATGTCCTTGATCCGGTCGACGACGCCGACCCGGCCCTCGTGAACCACTGCCAGGTCCCCGGTACGGAACCAGCCGCCGCTGAACGCCCGCGCCGTAGCCTCCTCGTCCTGCCAGTAGCCCCGCACCAGCGCCTGTCCGCGCAGCCACAGCTCGCCGACCTCGCCCTCGGGCAGCTCCTCCCCCGCCGGACCGGCGATCCGCACCTCGGTGGTGGGGGTCGGGCGGCCGACGCTGCCCGGATGCGCCCGGTACTCGGCACCGAAGTTCGCCAGGACGCCGCCGCTGGTCTCGGTCAGCCCGTACCCGTTGCGCGGCTCGATCCGCTCTCCGTAACGGGCGGTCAGCCGGGCCACCAGATCCGGCGGGGCGGCGGCCCCGCCCGTGTTGAGCATCTGGAGGCTCTCCAGCCCGTCCGTCTCCCGGGCGGCCGCGGCGAGCAGTTGCAGCGCGGTGGCCGGCACCCCGGCGTAGTGCGTCACCCCGTGCTCGCGGATCAGCCGCAGCGCTTCCTGGGCGTCCCACCTGTGCATCAGCACGAGGGCGCCGCCCGCCGACATCGCGGCGTAGAAGCTGGTGAACGCGGCGACGTGGAAGAACGGGAACGTGAGCAGCGTGACGGGCGCCGGTCCCTGCCCCGGGATGACACCGCGGCCGAGCGCGGAGGCCGCCGCGTGGAACCGGGGGTTGCGCGCGGCACCCGCCTGCGCGAGATGCGTGGCGACGGCGCCCTTGGGCCTGCCGGTGGTGCCGGAGGTGTAGATGATCGTGGCGTCGTCCTCGGGCCGGATCTCGACCTCGGGCGGCGCGGCGTACGGATCGGGCGCGGGCAGGTCCGCGTACCACTCGACGCCGCCCGCCGGCTCCGCGCCACGGGTCTCGCGCTCCTCGTCACGGAAGACGATGACGCGCGCCCCTGAGTCACGGGCCCAGTCCGCGACCCGCGGCAACCGCTCCCCGTCGACCAGGAGCACCCGCGGCCCGCAGTCGTCGAGCGCGTACGTGAACTCGCCCTCGGTCCACCAGGCGTTCAGCGGTACGGCGATCAGCCCGGCCAACTGGGCTGCCCAGAAGGCGATCTGCCACTCCGGATGATTCCGCATCGCCACCACGGCCCGGTCCCCCGGCCGAAGCCCGTACGCCCCGCTCAGCCGGCAGGCCAGCGCGGAGGCCGCGGCGAAGAACTCCCCGTACGTATAGCCGCGTTCCTCCGTGATCAGGAACGGCTGGTCCCCGAACGCCCAGGTGGTCTCCACGAACTCACGGAGCGTCCTGGGCCCGTCCGCGTACACGAGCGCCCCCGCCTGCGGCCCGTCCTCGGCGCGCACGACGGCGAACGGCCCGCCGCGCCCGGTCAGCGCGGCCGCCACCCGTTCGGCCCGCGCCGCCACCTCGGCGGCGGCCGGGGCAGGG
>CBRG010000096.1 GCA_000470535.1 Streptomyces sp. AW19M42 | reverse complement strand
GGCGGCGCCGTCCGGCAGGGCCGCCACGAAGTCGTACGCCCCGGCGTCGCGCAGCGCGGCCGTCACCGCGCTGTCGTCCGCCTCCGGCCGGGCCAGCCGTACGTTCTCCGTGATCGTGCCGGCGAAGAGGTGCGGGCGCTGCGGGACCCAGGCGATCCGCTCCCGCCAGCGTTCGGGGGAGAGGTCCGCCAAGTCGGTTGCGCCGACCCGTACCAGCCCCTCGTCCGGTGCGGCGAAGCCCAGCACCACGTTGAGCAGGGTGGACTTGCCCACACCGCTCGGGCCGACCAGGGCGACGGTCTCCCCCTCCTCCACCACCAGCGAGGCCCCGGCGAGCGAGGGCTCGGTGCGCCCCGCGTGCCGGACGGTCACACTCCGCAGCTCCAGCCGCAGCGACGGGGGAACCGCCCGCGTACCGCCCGCGGGCGGCTCGGTCTCCAGGACCGAGAAGATCTCCTCCGCGGCCGACAGGCCCTCGGCGGCGGCGTGGTACTGCGCCCCGACCTGCCGGAGCGGCAGATAGGCCTCGGGCGCGAGGATCAGCACCACCAGGCCGGTGTAGAGGTCGAGTTCGCCGTGGACCAGCCGCAGGCCGATGGTGACGGCGACGAGGGCCACCGAGAGCGTCGCCAGCAGCTCCAGGGCGAAGGACGACAGGAAGGCGATCCGCAGCGTCCGCACGGTCGCCAGCCGGTACTGCGAGGTGATGGTGCGGATGGACTCGGCCTGCGCCTTGGCCCGGCCGAAGACCTTCAGCGTCGGCAGCCCGGCGACCACGTCGAGGAAGTGGCCGGAGAGCCGCGAGAGCAGCCGCCACTGGCGGTCCATCCGCGACTGGGTCGCCCAGCCGATCAGGATCATGAAGAGCGGGATGAGGGGCAGGGTGACGATGATGATCGCCGCCGAGATCCAGTCCTCCGTGACCACCCTGGCGAGCACCGCCACCGGCACCACCACGGCGAGCCCGAGCTGCGGCAGGTACCTCGCGAAGTAGTCGTCGAGCGCGTCGATGCCCCGGGTGGCGAGCGTCACCAGTGAGCCGGTGCGCTGCCCGCTCAGCCACTCCGGGCCCAGTGCGGCCGCCCGGTCGAGCAGCCGTCCGCGCAGCTCCGACTTGACGGCCGCACCGGCCCGGTGGGCGGCCAGTTCGGTGAGCCAGGCGACCAGGGCCCGGCCGAGCGCGACCGCCGCGAGCAGCAGAAGGGGCGTACGCAGTCCGGACCCGGTGAGTCCGTCCTCGAAACCGCCCACCACCACTTCGGCGACGAGCATGGCCTGGGCGATGACCAGCGCCGCTCCGGCCAGTCCGAGTACCACCACAGCCACCAGGAAGAGGCGGGTGGCACGGGCGTGGCGGAGCAGACGCGGGTCGATCGGTTTCACGTGAAACACCCCATGGGACTCGGCTCGGTCAGGAAGGCCTTCACTGCGTTGTGTGCATGCACTGCGTTGCGTTCCGTGCGTTCACAGCGTTCAGCACCTTCAATGCGCGTCAGCGACGAGATGCGTTCAGTGCGCGTCAGCGATGTGATGCGTACCGATCCGCTTGCGGAACACCCAGTAGGTCCAGCCCTGGTACAGCAGCACCACGGGAGTGGCGATCCCCGCGCACCAGGTCATGATCTTCAGCGTGTACGGGGTGGACGAGGCGTTGGTGACCGTGAGGCTCCAGGCATCGTTCAGCGAGGACGGCATGACGTTCGGGAAGAGCGTCAGGAAGAGCATCGCGACCGCGGCCATGATGGTCACACCGGAGAGGGCGAAGGACCATCCCTCGCGCCCCGCCGCGACGGCGCCGATCGCCCCGACCAGGGAGACCACGGCGATGATCATCGCGATCAGGCTCCAGCCGTCGCCGTTGTCGGCCTGGGTCCAGATCAGGAAGCCCAGGGCCAGCACCGCGGTGACCGCGCCCAGCTTCAGGGCGAGCGCGCGAGCCCTGACCCGGATGTCGCCGACCGTCTTGAGCCCCGCGAACACCGTCCCGTGGAAGGTGAAGAGGGTGAGCGTGACCAGCCCGCCGAGGATCGAGTACGGATTGAGCAGATCCCAGAAGGTGCCCACGTACTCCATGTCCGCGTCGATCTTCACGCCGCGCACGATGTTCCCGAAGGCCACACCCCAGAGCAGGGCGGGGATCAGCGAGGTCCAGAAGATCGCGTTCTCCCAGTTGTTCTGCCACTTCTCCTCGGGTCGCTTCGCCCGGTACTCGAAGGCGACGCCGCGCACGATCAGGCAGAGCAGGATGATCAGCAGCGGCAGGTAGAAACCGGAGAACAGCGTGGCGTACCACTCGGGGAACGCGGCGAAGGTCGCTCCGCCCGCGCTGAGCAGCCAGACCTCGTTGCCGTCCCAGACGGGCCCGATCGTGTTGATCAGGACCCGTCGCTCCTTGCGGTCGCGGGCCAGCAGCTTGGTGAGCACACCGATCCCGAAGTCGAATCCCTCCAGGAAGAAGTAGCCGGTCCAGAGGACGGCGATGAGCACGAACCAGACGTCGTGGAGTTCCATCTCTCGGCTCCTGCGCTCTCAGTAGGAGAAGGCCATGGGCCGGTCGGCGTCGTCATGGTCGCCGCCGATCCTGGTGGGCGGGTTGAGGTCGTCGTCCGTGAGCTCCGGGGGCCCGGCCTTGATGTACTTCACCAGCAGCCTGACCTCGACCACGGCGAGTGCCGCGTAGAGCAGGGTGAAGAGGATCATCGACGTGAGCACCTCGCCCTGCGAGACGCCGGGGGAGACCGCGTTGCGGGTCTGGAACACGCCGTAGACGACCCAGGGCTGACGGCCCATCTCTGTGAAGATCCAGCCCCAGGAGTTGGCGATCAGCGGGAAGAGCAGGGTCCACAGGGCGACGATCCAGTAGCACTTGGCGAGCTTGGGGCTCAGCGCCTTGTTCTTGAACAGGACCAGATGCGGCACTTCGTCCTCACCGGTCCGCATCCCCGGTGGCAGCATGAACTTCTTCCGGGTCAGCCACAGTCCCAGGATGCCGAGGGCGAAGGACGCCATCCCGAAGCCGATCATCCAGCGGAAGCTCCAGAAGGCGACCGGGATGTTGGGCCGGTAGTCGCCGGGCCCGTACTTCTCCTGCTCGGCCTTGTTGATGTCGTTGATACCGGGGACGTAGGAGTTGAAGTTGTCGTCGGCGAGGAAGGACAGTATTCCGGGGACCGAGATCTCGACGGAGTTATGCCCCTTGCTGACGTCTCCGTACGCGAAGATCGAGAAGGGCGCGGAGTTCTGGCCGTCCCACAGCGCCTCGGCCGCCGCCATCTTCATCGGCTGCTGCTTGAACATCACCTTGCCCAGCTGGTCACCGCTGACGGCGGTGAGCAGACCGGCGACCACCACGGTGATCAGCCCCAGCCGCAGCGAGGTCCGCATCACCGGGATGTGCTTTTTGCGGGCCAGGTGGAGGGCGGCGACGCCGACCATGAACGCCCCGCCGACCAGGAAGGCGGCCGTGACGGTGTGGAAGAACTGGGCGAGCGCGGTGTTCTGGGTGAGCACGTGCCAGAAGTCGGTGAGCTCCGCGCGTCCGCGTTCCTTGTTGATGCGGTAGCCGACCGGGTGCTGCATCCAGGAGTTGGCCGCCAGGATGAAGTACGCGGAGAGGACGGTGCCGATCGAGACCATCCAGATGCAGGCGAGGTGGATCTTCTTCGGCAGCTTGTCCCAGCCGAAGATCCACAGACCGATGAAGGTCGACTCGAAGAAGAACGCGATCAGCGCCTCGAACGCCAGCGGGGCACCGAAGATGTCCCCGACGAACCGCGAGTAGTCCGACCAGTTCATCCCGAACTGGAACTCCTGGACGATGCCGGTGACGACACCCATGGCGATGTTGATCAGGAAGAGCTTCCCCCAGAACTTCGTGGCCCCGAGGTACTTCTCGTTGTTCGTCCGCACCCAGGCGGTCTGCAGGCCGGCGGTGAGCGCCGCGAGCGAGATCGTCAGGGGAACGAAGAGGAAGTGGTAGACGGTGGTCGTTCCGAACTGCCATCGCGCCAGGGTCTCTGGCGCCAGAGCTAGCTCCACGTCGTCTTCTCCTTACGTCGCCGTAGTAGCACCGGAATTTTGTCCTTTGAATCCGGCTGATCACGGGAGAAACCAGTACACGCTTGTGAACGCGTTCACATTCACAAGCAATTATGGCGCACACATTTTCGGGATCTACGGCGGGGTACCCCCTTCGGGAAAAAGCGGCCATTCCCCCTCGAAACGGACACGTCCGCACCGACCCCGTCAGGTCCGAACCGAGCCCGACGCGGCGCCGCCGGACCGGATGCCGTTCCGCCGGACCGGATGCCGTTCCGCCCGGCCGGGCACGCGAACGGGCCCCGTACCTCGCGCACGAGATACGGGGCCCGACAGGCTGATCCGGGGGCTGGTATTTCCCGGGGCTACAACTCCTTGCGGTACGACTCGGCCACCTTCAGGAACAGGTCGTTCGCCTCGTCCTCACCGATCGTGACCCGCACGCCCTCGCCCGTGAACGGCCGGACCACCACACCGGCCTTCTCGCAGACCGCGGCGAAGTCGACGGTACGGTCTCCCAGCCGCAGCCAGACGAAGTTCGCCTGGGTCTCCGGCACCGTCCACCCCTGCCCCACCAGCGCCTTGTGCACTCGCTCCCGCTCGCACACCAAAGACCCCACCCGGCCCAGGAGTTCGTCCTCGGCGCGCAGTGAGGCCACCGCCGCGTCCTGGGCGAGCTGGCTCACGCCGAACGGCACCGCCGTCTTGCGCAGCGCGGCCGCCACCGGCTCGTGGGCCACCGCGAAGCCGACCCGCAGCCCTGCCAGCCCGTAGGCCTTGGAGAACGTCCGCAGCACCGCCACATTGGGCCGGTCCCGGTAGATCTCGATGCCGTCCGGCACCTCCGCGTCGCGGATGAACTCCCTGTACGCCTCGTCCAGCACCACGAGCACATCACCCGGCACCCGGTCCAGGAAGCGCTCCAGCTCGGCCCTGCGCACCACGGTGCCGGTCGGGTTGTTCGGATTGCAGACGAGGATCATCCGGGTCCGCTCCGTGATCGCGTCCGCCATCGCGTCCAGATCGTGCACCTCACGGCTGGTCAGCGGCACCTTCACCGACGTCGCACCGCTGACCTGGGTGATGATCGGGTACGCCTCGAAGGAGCGCCAGGCATAGATGACCTCGTCGCCCGGACCCGAGGTGGCCTGAAGCAGCTGCTGCGCCACACCGACCGATCCGGTGCCGGTGGCCAGGTGCGAGACCGGCACACCGAAACGGTCGGACAGCTCGTTCATCAGACCGGTGCAGGCCATGTCCGGATAGCGGTTGAAGTGCGCGGCCGCGGCCATCGCGGACTCCATCACCCCCGGCAACGGCGGATACGGGTTCTCGTTGGAGGACAGCTTGAAGGCGGCCGGTCCGTCCGCCGCGGCCGGCTTGCCCGGCACATAGGCGGGAACGCCGTCCAGCTCGGCACGCAACTTGGGGCTCGTCTCGCTCACCGCGGGTCCTCCTCGACCGTCTGTGCACATCAATACTGCTCACCTTATGAGGATTGAGCGACGCTGCGAATGGCAGGACCGAGGATTCGTCCGGTGGGCCCCGGAATGAGGGGGAGCGCTCCTCCCCCTGGCGCGCGCCGGTGGCTCACTCCGTGGCGCGCGTCCCCCGAAGAGGTGAGTTGAGACCTCTTCGAGACATCACACCTACGACAGGTCCATCCGGTCCGATGCCCGACACATCATGGTCTTGACCGACAACACCCTTGTTTAGCAAGGGCATTGGCATTAAATGATCATGCAGAAACGTGCCTGTCAACGCGTGCATATGCGATCAGACCAACTGCCCGTGCGAGCCCTACTATCGGCTCGCCATGACAGCAGCAGGGAAGCACCAGGTGAGCCGGACGGAGACCCCCCGGCGCGGCGGCAGGCGGGGACGAGCAGGGATCCGGGATGTGGCCGCCGCCGCCGGAGTCTCCATCACGACCGTCTCCGACGCGCTCAACGGCAAGGGCAGGCTCCCGGACGCCACCCGCCGCCATGTCCGCGAGGTCGCTGAGCGCTTGGGCTACCGCCCTTCCGCCGCGGCCCGAACGCTCCGTACCGGCAAGTCCGGCCTGATCGGCCTGACCGTGACGACCTACGGGGATGAACCCTTCACCTTCACCGAATTCGCGTACTTCGCGGAGATGGCCAGAGCGGCCACCTCCGCCGCGCTGGCTCGCGGCTACGCCCTCGTCATCCTGCCCGCCACCTCACGCCACGACGTCTGGTCGAACGTCGCCCTCGACGGCACCGTCGTCATCGACCCCTCCGACCAGGACCCGGTCGTCACCGAACTCGTCCGCCAGGGGCTGCCCGTCGTCTCCGACGGCAGGCCGGCCGGGACCCTCCCGGTCACCGCCTGGGTGGACAACGACCACCGGGCCGCCGTGCTCGACCTCCTCGACCATCTAGCCGCCGCCGGGGCCCGCCGTATCGGGCTGCTCACCGGCACCACCACGGACACGTACACCAGGCTGTCCACCACGGCGTACCTCCACTGGTGCGAACGGGTCGGCCAGGATCCGGTGTACGAGTCCTACCCGGCCCACGACCCGTGCGCGGGCGCGGTGGCCGCCGACCGACTGCTCGCCCGTCCGGACCGCCCTGACGCCGTCTACGGGCTCTTCGACCCCAACGGCACGGATCTGCTCGCGGCGGCCCGCCGGTACGGCCTGCGCGTCCCTGAGGACCTGCTGCTGGTCTGCTGCAGCGAATCCACCGTCTACGCGACGACCGAACCGCCCATCACCACCCTCTCCCTCAAACCGCGCAGAATCGGCACGGCGGTCGTGCAGCTGCTCATCGACGCCATCGAAGGCGTCGACCAGGACGGCCCGGTGGAGCAGGTGATACCGACGGAGCTCATCGTCCGAACCTCCTCCCAACGCCGTCCGCCCCGCACCACGGTCAGCGCGCCGCGCTCTCCGGCAGGGGACTGATCAGACCAATTGGGATCAATCGACCGACGAACCCGGCGTGCGTTCGGATTCACCACCCCTGGTGCGTCACAGAGCACGATTCGCATTCCTATGATGGGCGGACGACACCGCGGACCGCCCCGACCAGCAGGGCCCGTCAGGTGTACGGCGGCGCGACGGTGGTGGAGGGGTCGATGACACAGGGGGCCGGTCAGGAACCCGCGGTGCGGACGGCGACGTTGCGCGACTTCCGCGTACCGCCCTATGCGCAGTCCCCGGCACCGCCGGCGTCTCCGCACCCGGGCAACGCATTCCCGGAGGGCGAGCCGCCGGAGGGGTACACCCCCACCGCGCGCGACCTTCCGGTGATCACCCGCGAGGCCACCGTCCAGGTGCGGGCCGTTCCCGAACCGCGGCCCGCCCAGGATCCGGAGCTCGGCCCGCTGTACGTGGTCGGTGACGTCCACGGCTATCTCGACGAGCTGCACGCCGCCCTCACCGAACAGGGCCTGATCGACGGTGACGGCAACTGGTCCGCGGGCAACGCGCGGCTCTGGTTCCTCGGTGACTTCACCGACCGGGGACCCGACGGCATCGGCGTCATCGACCTCGTGATGCGCCTGTCCGCGGAGGCCGCGGCCGCCGGCGGCTACTGCAAGGCCCTTATGGGCAACCACGAGCTGCTGCTCCTCGGCGCCAAGCGGTTCGCCGACACCCCGGTGAACTCGGGCGCCGGCACCGCCACCTTCCAGGCCGCCTGGCTGCTCAACGGCGGCCAGAAGAGCGACATGGAGCGGCTCCAGGACGTCCACCTCCAGTGGATGTCCCGGCTCGACGCGGTCGTCGAGGAGGACGGGCATCTGCTGATGCACTCGGACACCACCGCGTACCTCGACTACGGCGCCACCATCGAGGACGTCAACGACACGGTGCACGCCATCCTGACGCGGAACGACGCCGATGAGTGCTGGGACCTCTTCCGCAAGCTCACCAAGCGCTTCGCCTTCCGCGACGAAGCGGGTCCGCAGGCAGTCCAGCAGCTGATGGCGGCCTACGGCGGCCGACGCGTCGTCCATGGCCACAGCCCCATTCCGTATCTGCTCGGTGAGGTCGGTTCCGAGGACGGCGAGGACAGTACCGGACCGCTGGTGGACGGTCCGCACGTGTACGCGGACGGGCTGGCCATCGCCATGGACGGCGGAGTGACCATGGCTGGAAAACTACTGGTCGTCCAACTCCCCCTGCATGACTGACGCTCTTCGGGGAAGACGCATCAACGACCTGACCGTGCCGACCACTGGGCCTATTTCCGGAAACCCCCTGTCACCCTGTGCCGTGGGCGCTCTACCATCGGCGTACCAGTAGCAGGCTCTCCTCCGTTTCCGCCCTACTGCCCGGTTGAATCGGGCACACAGGCCCTACGGAGCATCGGGGGATGCACATGAACAGCGCTCCGCACCTGCTGACCGAGGACCGCCCCGAGTACGAGCGGATCCTCGACGACGCGCTGCGTCACGCCCATGAACGACCAGATCTGGCCGCAATCGGTGAACGGCTCAACCCCGTCCAGCTGCGCACCATGGCGATGGCCGCCACCGCCCTGATCACCGCCACGGCCGCCACCGAGTACGAGCACTACGTGAAGGCCCGCGAGGAGCTGCGGGCCGCCACGGCCGACGCCGATCAGGACGCTGCCGGCCTCATCGGCGCCGACGATCCCAGCGGGTCGGGGGCCGGCCTGGGAGCCGTCGTCACCGTGTTGGCCCCGGTGCTGGCGGGCACGGCCGCGGTGATCTTCCTGCTGGTCGGCTACATCCTGAAGATGCTCAGCCCACCGCCGTCCGTCGCGGGGAGCATGGTGAGCGTCGGCTGGGTCTTCGCAGCGCTCACCGCGGCCGCCATCCTGGTCGCCGCCGTCGGCCTCCTCATCGCCGCCCTGCGCAACGGCTCCACGTCGCTGGCCGCCGACGATCCCGGCGAGGAACTGCCCGAGGACGTGGCGCGGGCCAGAGAGGACTGGCGGCACGCGCTGCTGGAACGCGGCATCCTGCCGTTCCTTCGGGACGCGCTGGCCGACCCGGGCGCCGCCCCCGCCGCCCGCACCCCGTACCCCTCGGCCAACCGCATCCCGAAGATCGGCTACAGCAGGCCGGACTTCTCCAGCCCGGACGACGGCCCGGCGGCCGCGCCCCGGCCGACCTTCACCAGCCCGGACTTCACCAGCCCCGACTTCGGCGGACCGGAACACGAAATGGACTGACCAGGTCCGGGGCTGGTCCGGTCGGTCCGGTCGGTCCGGGTCTGGTCCGGGTCGGTCCGGCACCGGGCCGCTCGCCGGTGGGTGTCAGTCCGCCAGTGGCAGGTACACCCGGTTGCCGCTCGCCGCGAACTCCTTGGACTTCTCCAGCATCCCCGCCTCGATCTCCTCGTCGGAGGCGGAGGGAACCAGGTCGGGGGCGAACTGCTCCGTGATGCTCCTGCTGATCTTCATCGAGCAGAACTTCGGACCGCACATCGAGCAGAAGTGCGCCGTCTTCGCCGGCTCGGCCGGCAGCGTCTCGTCATGGAACTCCCGCGCCGTGTCCGGGTCGAGCGCCAGATTGAACTGGTCCTCCCACCGGAACTCGAAGCGGGCGTCCGACAGCGCGTCGTCCCACTCCTGCGCCCCCGGGTGCCCCTTGGCGAGGTCCGCCGCGTGGGCAGCGATCCGGTACGTGATCACGCCGGTCTTCACGTCGTCCCGGTTGGGCAGGCCGAGGTGCTCCTTGGGCGTGACGTAGCAGAGCATCGCCGTCCCCCACCAGGCGATCATCGCGGCCCCGATCCCCGAGGTGATGTGGTCGTACGCCGGAGCGACATCGGTGGTCAGCGGGCCGAGGGTGTAGAACGGCGCCTCCTCGCAGATCTCCTGCTGGAGGTCGATGTTCTCCTTGATCTTGTGCATCGGGACGTGCCCCGGACCCTCGATCATCGTCTGGACACCGAACCGCTTGGCGACGGTGTTCAGTTCGCCGAGCGTACGCAGTTCAGCGAACTGCGCCTCGTCGTTGGCGTCCGCGATCGAGCCGGGGCGCAGCCCGTCGCCCAGCGAGTACGTCACGTCGTAGGAGGCGAGGATCGTGCAGAGCTCCTCGAAGTGCTCGTACAGGAACGACTCCTTGTGGTGCGCGAGGCACCACGCGGCCATGATCGAGCCGCCCCGGGAGACGATGCCGGTCTTGCGACGGGCCGTCAGCGGCACGTACGGGAGGCGCACGCCGGCGTGGACCGTCATGTAGTCGACGCCCTGCTCGGCCTGCTCGATGACGGTGTCCTTGTAGATCTCCCAGGTCAGCTCCTCCGCCCTGCCGTCGACCTTTTCGAGGGCCTGGTAGAGGGGCACGGTGCCGATCGGCACCGGGGAGTTGCGAAGTACCCACTCACGGGTGGTGTGGATGTTGCGGCCGGTGGAAAGGTCCATGACCGTGTCGGCGCCCCACTTGGTCGCCCAGGTCATCTTGTCCACCTCCTCCTCGATGGAGGACGTCACCGCGGAGTTGCCGATGTTGGCGTTCACCTTCACCAGGAACCGCTTACCGATGATCATCGGCTCGATCTCCGGGTGGTTGACGTTGGCCGGCAGAACGGCCCGGCCAGCGGCGATCTCCTCGCGCACCACCTCGGGCGTGACGTTCTCCCGGATCGCCACGTACTCCATCTCCGGGGTGATCTCGCCGCGCCGGGCATACCCGAGCTGGGTCACCGGGCTCCCGTCCCGGCTGCGCCGCGGCTGGCGCGGGCGGCCGGGGAAGACCGCGTCCAGGTTGCGCAGACCACCGCGCGGTGAGGTGTGCTTGATCCCGTCGTCCTCCGGACGGGCGGCCCGGCCCGGGTACTCCTCCGTGTCTCCGCGGGCGATGATCCAGTTCTCCCGCAGCGGCGCGAGTCCGCGGCGCACATCGGTGTCGATGGCGGGATCGGTGTACGGCCCCGACGTGTCGTACAGCGTCACGTCCTTGCCGTTGGTGAGGTGCACCTGACGGACCGGCACCCGGAGGTCCGGGCGCGAGCCCTGGACGTACCCCTTGTGCCAGCCGATGGACTTCCCGGCCCTGGCGCTCGGACCGGCCTTGTCGCTCCGAGCGGCCCCGTCGCTCCGACCGCCCTCGTCGTTCTGACTGGAGGCAGGCATGCGTGCATCTGCTGTGGTCATGAGACCTACTCCCTACGCCGGCATTACCCGGTAACAGGTTCGGCGGTCGGCGCAGCTTGTCCCGTACGGATGTACGGAGATCAGCGCCCTCTCAGCCCGGTGCTCCGAGCTCCCGCGTGTGCAAAGGTGCCACCACGCTAACGCCCTCACGGGTGTGCTGAACAGTGGGCCCTGCTCGCCTTGCGATGATCGGCCGGTGACGTCCCCCCCTATCGTTCCCGAGCAGCCGTCCCCTCAGCACACCCACACCCACTCGCACGGCCCCGCCGCACCCGTGTCCAGGCACCTGCGCAAGGTGATCGCCGTCGTGCTGATCCCGTTCGCGGCCGCGGTCGCCGTCGGTCTCATGGTGCTCTGGCCCGGTGGTGCGCCGGCGCACGAGCGAACCGGCGTCGGCTTCGACCGGCAGACCCAGCAGGCGAAGGTGGTGAACATCGGCAAGATCGACTGCAAGGACGTGAACGCGGCCCAGCTACCGGTCGATGGCGCGACCCCGCCGGCGAAGGACCCGGCGGTGGGTGACGGCGGGGACGCACTCTGCAAGAAGGCCACGGTCGAGGTCACGAGCGGCGAGGACGAGGGGCGCACCTTCATCGAGGTGGTCCAGCCCGGCGCACCGCGACAGTTGCGGGAGGGGCAGGCAGTGGTGGTCTCGTACGCCCCCGACGCCCCCCATGACCTCCAGTACTCCGTGACGGACGTGAACCGGAAGTTCCCGATGGCGCTGCTGGCCGGGATCTTCGCCGTGGCGGTCGTCGTCGTGGGCAGACTGCGCGGGGTCATGGCGCTGGTGGCGCTCGCCCTGTCGTTCGCCGTGCTGACCCTGTTCATCCTCCCGGCCATCCTGCAGGGCTCGAATCCGCTGCTCGTGGCGGTGGTCGGGGCCGGCGCGATCATGCTGATCGCCCTCTACATCTGCCACGGGCTGACCGCCCGCACCTCCGTCGCCGTCGTCGGCACCCTGGTCTCACTCCTGCTGATCGGGCTGCTCGGCTCGCTCTTCATCGGCTGGGCCGGCCTGAGCGGGAACACCGACGACAGCACCGGCCTCATCCACGGCCTGTATCCGCACATCGACATGAGCGGTCTGCTTCTGGCCGGCGTCATCATCGGCTCCCTGGGGGTGCTCGACGATGTGACGGTCACCCAGACATCGGCCGTCTGGGAACTGCACCAGGCGGACCCGACGATGAGTGCGAAGCAGCTTTACCGGGCAGGTATCAGAATCGGAAGGGATCACATCGCCTCGGTGGTCAACACCCTGGTGCTCGCCTATGCGGGCGCAGCGCTGCCGTTGCTGCTGCTGTTCTCGATCGCCCAGAGCAGCGTGGGCACGGTGGCCAACAGCGAGCTGGTGGCGGAGGAGATCGTGCGGACGCTGGTCGGCTCCATCGGACTGGTCGCCTCGGTGCCCGTGACCACCGCACTCGCGGCACTGGTCGTCTCCGCGGACCGTACGGGGGTCGGCGCGGAAGCCGGAGCTTCGGCACCCGTACGGAGTGGCAGAGGACGACGTCGACGGGCGAAGGCCTGAAACGACCACTCACGGAGAGTGACTCACCCGTTCGGCAGGTGTGGTGTTCGACCGGCATCCGGGGCCCGAGAGGGCGGCTCCCGTCAGCCGGCGTTCTGTTCCTCGGCCAGAATTCGCCCCAATGCCTCTTCCAGATTGCCCTCGAAGTCACCCAGCGTGCACTCCTGGCCGAGCGGGACGAGCTTGTCCGTCCGGTCGAGAAACGCCACAAGGGGTGCCGTACCCGCCCTGAAGAGAGCGCGGTCCGCCCCCACCTGGAGCCGGATGTGGACGTCACACAGTCCTTCGGGCTCGGTCGGCCCGATGTGTACGTCCCCGTCGCCACTGGGGCTGTTGAGGCCGTCGAGCAGCAGCTCGCGGCCAAAAGCCCAGGTGACCGGGGCATCGCCGGGGAGATGGAAGGTCATCCGGATCGCGTACGGATCGCACACTTCGTACCGGAGCTCCACCGGGATACGGAATGAGAGCTCCTCGGAGACGAGGAAGCTCATCATGACCTCAGCTTGAACCGACTCGCGCATCGTTCAACCCCGCAGTAGATGAATCTGGCCAGGAATGATCCCCCATGGCCCTATTGACGCCATCGTGGTGCACGCGATAGCAGATCACAAGGAGTGATTTTTCAGATACTGATAGAGAACACGAATGAACGCAAGAGGCTGGCCACTTCGCCACGTAGTCGTTCGACTGCGGGGAGCAACCGCTCCTCCTGGTCGAGAGGTACCGAAATAGCCATCGCCGCAGCCGTGAAACCGGCCGCGATCGGGATGGCCGCGCAGACCGTCCCGAGGGCGTACTCCTGCCGCTCGATGACGGGTTCCGTTCGCTCCAGGGACCTCAGCCGCTCAAGAAATGCGGAGCGGTCTCGCACGGAGTACGGGGTCAGCGGACGCACCGGATGCCGGTCCAGGTGGTCCTCGCGGGCCTTCTCGTCGAGCTGGCTCAGCAGGCACTGACCGATCGCGTGGGCGTGCCCGGTCTCCTGGAAGGCGGCCCATTCGTCCACCGCGGGCATGGCCGGGGTGTCGGCGACCGCGACGAGTTCGATCTCGCCGTCGCGGTAGACGGCGCAGTACACCGGGGCGCCGATGATGTCCCGCCAGCGGTCCAGGGACTGGGTCATCCGGCTGCGCCGGTTCTGCAGAGCGCCGTCGCCCACCAGCCGCTCGGCGGCCGCGCCGAAGAGGAAGACGCCGTTCTCCCGGCGCAGATAGCCCTCATGGGTGAGGGTGCGCAGCAGGTGGTAGGCGGTGGGCAGTGGGAGCCCCGCCTCACGCGCGAGCTGTTTGGCCGGCGCCCCGTCACGATGGGCGCCCACGGCCTCCAGCAGCCTCAGCGCCCGCTGCACCGATCCGATCAACGTGGGCACAGCGGTACGCGATGCCGTGGTCAACGGTCACCCCCAGGCATGGTGACGGGCGGTCAGCCCGCCTGTGGAGGCCGCCCCCACAGGTCTGCCGCAGGTTCGGGTCCGGAGGCCGGATGCCCTGTCCCTCACTGGTCAGGTGGTGACTGACGGTGCTCTCCCCGGCGGCGGCAGCGGATTTCCACTGTATCCGCAGCATCCGGAAGGGTTGCGGTTTCGTCTTCCGCTTAGCTCACCTGGGCTAACCGTTTGACCGGTGGTGCGGCCACCGGTCGTCCACCGGTCGCCTACCAGTCGCCGCGCGAGGACGAGGACGACATGAACTTCCGCACGAGGAAGACGATCCCGCCGACCAGCACCACGAAGATCAGGACCTTGAAGAGCAGCCAGACGACGAAGCCGACCACGCTGGCGATCAGACCACCGAACACGACGATCGCGATGACGGGCACCGCGATCCACTTCACCCACCAGGGCATTCCCGCGAATATCTCCCGCACGGCCATCTGTCCTACCTCGTCTCTGTGAGTTCCTGCCTCGATGCTAGAGGGGCGGTGGTGGCCGGCGGGGGCCTCGCATCCCTTGAACTCCCCTGATCGAACCCTTAGGGATCCCCGAGAGGCCGCTCCGCCTTCTGATCCCTCAGCCCTCGGGCGGCGAGAAGACCACCATCACCCGCAGGTCCTCGGTGATGTGGTGGAACTTGTGAGCCGTGCCGGCAGGTACATACACGACACTCCCTCTGCCCACCTGCGTCGTCTCCATGCCCACGGTGATCGACGCGCGCCCGCTGACGACGAGGTAGACCTCGTCCTGCTTGTGCGGCTGCTGCGGATCGAGCTCGCCGGCGTCCAACGCGTACAGGCCGACAGACATGTTCCGTTCGCGCACGAACTGCAGATACGCGCCGTCGTTGACGGCCCGCTCCGCCTCCAGCTCGTCCAGTCTGAATGCCTTCATGGCCTGCCCGTCCCTTGCCTCTGCCCAGCCGGTGTCCGCCACCGATCATGTCTGCCACGATCAGACACATGAAGAATTTCGTAGTCAAGACGATCGCCAACGCGGGTGCGCTGGCAGTGGCCATCTGGCTGCTCCAGGACATCACGCTGACCGGCGGCAGCACCGGCCGAAAAGTCCTGACCCTGATCGTGGTCGCTCTGATCTTCGGCCTGGTCAACTTCTGTGTAAAGCCGATTCTGAAGCTGCTCACCCTGCCGCTCTTCCTCCTCACCCTCGGGCTGTTCACCCTGGTGGTGAACGCGCTGATGCTGATGCTCACCTCCTGGCTGGCCGGCCAGTTCGATCTGAGCTTCCACGTCGACGGCTTCTGGACCGCCGTCCTCGGCGGACTGATCATCTCGATCGTGTCCTGGGCGCTGAACGTGGTCCTGCCCGACGAGGACTGATCCGCGTGCACCTGGAACAGTGCAGGCAGTACCGGTGACGGACCGGGGAGAGAAGCGAGGACACGGTATGAGCACCATGGGCGACGGAACCCGCGCGGTACGGGCCGGCCTGCCGGAACCGGAGCAGTACGAGCCGACTCTCCCCGGTCCGGTCTTCGCCGCGCACTTCCACCTCTCCGGCGAGCCGACCGGCCCGTACACCTACGGCCGCGACACCAACCCGACCTGGACCCATCTGGAACGAGCCATCGGTGAGCTGGAAGCGCCGGGGGAAAGTGTCGAGACCACGGTCTTCGCCTCCGGGATGGCGGCGGTCTCGGCCGTACTGCTGTCCCAGGCGCACAGCGGTGACGTGATCGTGCTGCCCGACGACGGCTACCAGGCACTCCCCTTGGTACGGGCGCAGCTGGAGGCGTACGGAGTCGAGGTGCGGACCGCCCCGACCGGGGGCGATGCCCAGCTGGCTGCCCTGCAGGGCGCCAGGCTCCTGTGGATCGAGACCCCGTCCAATCCCGGGCTCGACGTCTGTGATGTGCGGCGGCTCGTGGAGGCCGCGCACGCGGGCGGGACGCTGGTGGCCGTGGACAACACGCTAGCCACCCCGCTCGGCCAGCGCCCGCTGGAGCTGGGCGCGGACTTCTCGGTGGCCAGTGACACCAAGGGAATGACCGGGCACGGCGACATCCTGCTCGGGCACGTGGCCTGCCTCGATCCCGATCTGGCCGCCGGGGTGCGGCGCTGGCGCAAGGTGGCAGGCGCGATTCCCGGGCCGATGGAGGCCTGGCTCGCGCACCGCTCGCTGGCCACCCTGGAACTGCGGATCGAGCGCCAGTGCGCGAACGCCCTCGCTCTGGCCGAGGTGCTCACCGAGCGCCCGGAAGTGACCGGGCTGCGTTACCCGGGACTGCCCACCGACCCCTCGTACCCGAAGGCCGTGCGGCAGATGCGGCGCTTCGGCTCCGTGGTCTCGTTCGTGCTGGCCGACCGGGAGACCGCCGAGCGCTTCCTCTCGGCGCTCCGACTGGCCGAGGACGCGACCAGCTTCGGCGGGGTGCGTTCCACCGCCGAGCGGCGGGCCCGTTGGGGCGGCGACGCCGTGCCGGAGGGCTTCATCCGCTTCTCGGTGGGCGCCGAGAACCCGGCGGACCTGCTGGCCGACGTGGAACGGGCGTTGGCCGAGGCGGTCGACGGAAGCTGAGCGGCCGTACCGGCAGCAGCCGGTGCGGTACGGACGGCCCGAGCCTCCCCCCTCGTGGCTCGGACCGTCCCGGCCCTCCGCGTTCCCACGCGAAGCACCGCCACGACAAGGCTAGTTGACTCTGAGTCAGTGTCCAATCACAGTAGCGGCAGCGGCCTATCGACATATTTATGGTTCTCGGGCCCGACACGTCGCAGCGGTGGGAGGGGGCAGGACATGGACCTGGCCCTGCTGCGCACGTTCGTCACCGTGCACCGGGCCGGTTCGTTCACCCGGGCCGCGGCTCTCCTCGGCCTGTCCCAGCCCGCCGTGACCTCGCAGATACGCACGCTGGAGCGGCAGCTGGGCCGCCCCCTCTTCCTGCGCCGGGCCCGCGGCGTGACCCCCACCACGATCGGGGACGAGCTCGCGCACCGGGCCGCTCCCCATCTGGACGCGCTGGTGGAGATCGCCGAGGCGGAGCTGGACGAGGAGTCGGGTGTGCGGACGCTGCATCTGGCGGGTCCGCCGGAGTTCACCTCGCTACGGGCGCTGCCCGCACTCACCCCGCTGATCACCCAGGGCCTCGCCCTGCGCAGCTCGTTCTCCGCGGACACCGACCAGACGCTGGAGGGCCTGGCCGCCGGACACCACGACCTGGCCATCGTGACGGCCCGCCCTCGCGGCGGGCTGCTCACCGCGACCCCGCTCTGCGACGAGGAGCACGTACTGATCGCCGCGCCCCGCTGGGCCGGGCGGCTCGGCCCGGGGACCCTGCGGCGCAACGGCCCGGTGGTCCTGGAACAGCTGCCGGTGGTGGAGGTGCACGAGAGCCTGCCGCTCGTCTCCCGCTACTGGGCCGCGGTCTTCGACACCCGGCCCGCCGCCGCCGGGGCCGTCATCGCACCGGATCTCCGGGCCGTCCTGGAATGCACCGCAGCGGGCGCCGGGCTGGCGGTCCTGCCCCGCTATCTCTGCGAGGGTGCGCTGGAGCGGGGCGAGGTGGTGGCGCTCCTCGACCCTCCGGTGCCGCCGCTGCGCACCTACTTCCTCGCCGCGCGGACCGGCACGCTCGCGTTGCCGCATCTCGCTCGCGCGCACGAGTGGCTGCTGCGCGCCGCGGCCGACTGGTGACCGCAGAGCGGTCCGGCAGCCCTCAGGTGTTTCAGAAGGAGTCCAGCGGGCCACTCTCTTGCCATGACCGAACGTCCCGTGGTCAAGCGCACCGCACGCGCCATCCTGCTCGACGGCAACGACCTCATCCTCATCAAGCGCACCAAGCCGGGGGTCGACCCCTACTGGCTCACGCCGGGCGGCGGGGTGGAGCCCGAGGACGCGACCGTAGTCGACGCCCTGCACCGCGAGGTGGACGAGGAACTCGGTGCCAAGATCACCGATGTGGTCCCCTGTTTCGTCGACACCGTGGAACACATCGAGAGCAGCGGGGTGAAGGGCGTCAAGGTCCAGCACTTCTTCGTCTGCCGGCTCGACTCGATGGACCTCTCCCTGCGTCACGGACCCGAGATCGACGCCCCCTGCGGGGAGTACGACGTCGTCCGGGTGCCGTTCAGCCGGGTCGGAATCGCCGCCGTGCACCTCGTACCCCTGTCGCTGCGGCATTACCTGGACGGCAACATCGAGGGCGTCCGCGCGATGCACGCGACCGACCTGGGGTGATCGGGGTCCGGCGGAGCCCCCCCGCGCGGCCGGCTACGCCGAGGCCGGTACGGACGGATACTCCCCTGGGCAGATGACCGGCTAGACGGTCCCCGGCACCGTGTTTCACGTGAAACCACTCAAGCGCCGCCCCCGCCGAAGCCTCCTTGTCGCACACGTCGCGGTATCCGTCAGCTGGCTCGGGCTCACCGTTGGTCTGCTGACGCTGGCCATCACCGCCTTCTCGACCGGGGACCCGGCCACCGCGCAGGCCGCCACCCGCGCCATGAAGATCTTCAGCGACTGGCTCGTCGTGCCGGTCGCGCTGCTCTCCCTCATCAGCGGCCTGGTCCTGTCGCTCCGCACCCCCTGGGGGCTGGCGCGGCACCGCTGGGTCTGGACGAAGTTCTGGCTCACCCTGATCACGACGGCGCTGTCCGTCCTCTCCCTGCGTCCCGGCATCAGCGAGGCAGCGGAGCTCGGGAGGGCCGACATCAACCTGGTCGTCGCCCCGTCGGTGGCCACGGCGACCTATCTCTTCATCACGGCCGTCTCGGTACTGAAGCCGTGGGGCCCGACCCGGCGGGGCCTGAAGCTGCGGATCTCGGCCAGTTCCGTTAAAGCGGTGGACGAGCGATCATCGCGTCGGACAGCCTGACCCTCATGCCCAGCTCACTGCCCCGCCCGTTCGCCGGTCTGCCCGTCCGGCGTCTCACCCGGGACGATCTGGTCCCCTGCGCCGACCTCAGCGAGGACCGCGGCTGGCCGCGTGACGAGCACCGCTGGGGGTTGCTCCTCGCGGCGGGAACGGCTCTCGGTATCGACGATCCGGACGGCAAGGGCCTGATGGCCACCTGTGTGGTGACCTCCTACGGACCCCGCATGGCCGCCATCGGCATGATGCTGGTCGCCGAACGCTACGCCGGACAAGGGGTCGCCCGGTACCTCATGCGCGAGACGATCAAGACGACCGGCGCCGCCCCGCTCAGCCTCTACGCGACGGCCGCGGGCCGACCGCTCTACGAGAAGCTCGGGTTCACCGTGGTGGGCAGCGCCCAGCGCGTGAGCGGGCATTTCCGGCCGACTGCCGGGACCTGCGGTCCCGACGGTGCGGCCCGGCCGGGCCGCAGCGTCCGCCCTGCCTCGGCCGGGGATCTCCAGGCCATGCTCCGGCTGGACGCGGAAGCCTTCGGGCTCGACCGGACACACCTCCTGACCCGCCTCCCCGCCTTCGCCGACCATCTGCGGGTGGCCGAGGACGGCGGTGAGCTGATCGGTTACGCGGCGCTCTGGCCGAGCGCGGACAGCCACGTCGTCGGTCCGCTGGTCGCGCGGGACACGGCCACGGCGAAACTGCTCGTGGCCTCGCTGGCCGGGGCGACGGACCGGCCGCTGCGTGCCGACATCGACGCCCGTCACCAGGAGCTCCTGGACTGGCTCGGGGAACGCGGGCTTCAGCCCGGCTCCGAGACCACGGTGATGAGCCTCGGGGACCGGCAGCCGGGGGACTGGACACAATGCTTCGCACCGCTGAGCGTGGCGACGGGCTGACGCCCGGCCGGTGCCACGGCCCGGAAATCCGGTCCGGGGCAGCACTCGCACCGGGTCAGTTGTCGAACCAGACGGTGAGCCGGACGTTCTCGTCGCCGTGCACGGCGGCGAGGGCTTCCATCACGGACCACACCGGCTCCCACTCGCCCTCCGCCGGCACCGCGTCACGCCGGAGCATCCGCTCCACCCGGTAGCGGCGCTCGCCGTCGTGCCACTCCGTGCCTTCCGGCCACTCCGCCCCGCCGTAGCCGCCGACCGCACCTGCCACGGGGTCGACCGGCAGCCCGGCCACCGCGGCGAACCGTGCGCTCCAGGCCGCTTTGGACACGAGGACCCAGCGGCCGTCCACCGCTTCGTACTCATGGATCCGCCGGTCCGTCGTCTCGGCCGGTTGGTCCCAGTCGACGGACTTCAGTTCGTCCCAGCCGATCCAGCTGGGGCTGTGCGCCGTGTCGCCCCACGCGTCGAATTCGGTGCGTACCGCGTCGGACACCAGCTCGGGCAGTCCGCGCTCCGCCGCGAGCGGAGCGAAGCCCGCGTGGTTGCGGACCCCGAACAGGCAGCCGAACGCGTCGTAGTCCCGGCCAAGGTACAGAAGGTCGAGATCGACGGCCCCGGACCACGCGTCTTCCGGATCCGTCCACCGAGACCGGCACTCGACGAACCCATGAATGTCAGCTCCCATGTGCGGAGATTCTCCGGCCGCACGAGAGCTGACACCAATGAATTACCTTGGCCCTCAAGGCAGATGAGGACTCGTATGACGCGGGGCTGAGATCAGCGCCGGGCCGCGGGTACGGCGGACGGCTCCGTGAGGTGGGCGGCGACGGGACGGCTCCGGGTGGCCGTGCGACGCTCCAGGGTGCTGGAGACGACGGCGAGGACCAGGGCGGAGGCGGCCAGGACCGCGCCGACCCAGTTGGGCGCGGTGTAGCCGAGGCCGGCGGCGATGACGATGCCGCCGATCCACGACGACAAGGCGTTCCCTAGGTTGAAGGCGCCGATGTTCACGGCGGAGGCGAGGGTCGGAGCACCGGCCGCCTGGTCGAGCACCCTCTTCTGCAGCGGGGGCACGGTCGCGAAACCGAAGCCGCCGATCAGGACGAGGGTGACGGCTGCCGCGATCTTGTTGTGGGCGGTCAGGGTGAACAGCGCCAGGACCACGGTGAGAGCGCTCAGGGACACGTACAGCAGGGGCATCAGGTGGCGGTCGGCGAATTTGCCGCCGAGCAGGTTGCCGCCGACCATGCCGAGGCCGAACAGGACCAGCAGCCAGGTGACGGACGAGGCCGAGTAGCCGGCGATGTCGGTCATCATCGGCGTGATGTAGGTGATCGCGGCGAAGACACCGCCGAAGCCCAGCACCGTCATCGCCATGGCGAGGAGTACCTGCACGTTGCGGAAGGCGGCGAACTCGTGGCGCAGCCGGACGCCTTCGGTCCTGGGCTGCTCGGGGACGAGCCTGGCGACGCCGAGCAGGCCGATGACGCCGAGGGCGGCGACGAGGAAGAACGTGGTGCGCCAGCCGGCGGTCTGCCCGATGTAGGTGCCCAGCGGTACGCCGACGACGTTGGCGACGGTGAGGCCCGTGAACATCATGGCGATGGCACCCGCCTTCTTGTGCGGGGCGACCAGGTCGGCCGCCACGACCGATCCGATGCCGAAGAAGGCTCCGTGAGCGAGCGAGGCGATCACGCGGCCGGCGAGCATGACACCGAAGACGGGGGCGGTCGCGGAGACCACGTTGCCGATGACGAACAGCCCCATGAGGATCATCAGCATGCGTTTACGGGTGACCCGGGTACCGAGCACGGACATCAGCGGGGCGCCGAGGACGACCCCCATCGCGTAGCCCGAGACGAGGTAGCCGGCGGTCGGGATGGAGACCTGGAAGTCCGCAGCCACCTCGGGGAGCAGCCCCATGATCACGAACTCGGTGGTTCCGATACCGAATGCCCCGATGGCGAGGGCGAGGAGCGCAAGCGGCATGGGATTCACCTTCCCTGAAGATTGTGTAGGCGCCTTACGGGCGTTCACAATAATTGCAAGCGCCGATTGATTGCAAGCGCGGGCTATTGCGTGGGTCGCCTATCCTGTACGTAAGCAGCTCCAGCACGGAGGAGAGACATCCATGACAGCGACGGACCCGGCACTGACCGCCCTCTCCCAGGGCTGGTGCGCGCTCTCCCTGCTCCACGGGAAGATCGAGGCCCGTATCGAGCGTGCCCTGCAGAGCCGGCACGACCTCAGCGTGCGGGAGTACTCACTGCTGGACGTGCTGAGCCGGCAGCACAACGGTCCGGGCGGACATCTGCAGATGAAGCAGGTGGCCGACGCCGTCGTGCTCAGCCAGAGCGCCACCACCCGCCTGGTCACCCGACTTGAGGACCGCGGTCTGCTGACCCGGTACCTCTGCGACACCGACCGCAGGGGCATCTACACCGACGTCACCGAGGCCGGTCTCACCCTGCTCTCCGAGGCCAGGCCGACCAATGACACCGCCCTGCGCGCCGCACTCGACGAGGCCGCCAAGGATCCCGAGCTGGTGCCGCTCGTGCGGGCGGTCGAGGAGCTGAAGGTCCCCGTGTAGCCGATTGCCACCGCGCGGTCCGAGGCCCCTGCGTAGGCTGCTGATCATGAGCGATCTGGACATACGCGCGGCGGCCGTCGACGACCTCCCCGAGCTGGTGGCCATGCTGGCCGACGATCCGCTGGGCGCCGAACGCGAGTCGCCGGACGACCTCACGCCCTACCTGGCGGCCTTCCGACGGCTGGCGGGGGACCCGAACCAGCACCTGATGGTCGCCGTGCGCGCGGACCGGATCGTCGGCACCCTCCAGCTGACGGTGATTCCCGGCCTCTCCCGGCGCGGCTCCACGCGCTCCGTCATCGAGGGCGTCCGCGTCCACAAGGACGAACGCGGCAGCGGACTCGGCACCCTGCTGATGCGGTGGGCGGTGGACGAATCCCGGCGCCAGGAGTGCCGGCTGGTCCAGCTGACATCGGATGCGAGCCGGACCGACGCGCACCGCTTCTACGAACAGCTGGGCTTCGTCGCCAGTCATGTGGGCTTCAAGCTCGCTCTCTGACCGCACCCGGCATCCGAGGGGGTCGACGATGCACCACATCAGCGACGAACAACGCCGCATCAGGCTGGCCAGGCGCCATCTCCTGGCACCCGCCACGCGGACCGGATCCCCGGTGGCCGTGGCCGACGCCCTCGTGGCACTGCACGCCACCGATGCGGCCACTGTCTTCCTGTCCGTGTGCGCCCGGCTCCGCACACCGGACGCCGCCGCGGTGGAGAAGGCCCTGTACGAGGACGTCTCGCTGGTCAGGCTCCTCTCCATGCGCAACACGCTCTTCGTGGTGCCGGAAGCGCTGGCCCCTCGGATCGAGGCGACGAACGCCAGAGCGGTCGCGGCCAAGGAACGCCGGACCTTCCTGAAGCACCTCGCGGAGGACGGTCAGGGCCTGGACGAGCACTGGCTCGACGCCACGGAGCAGGCCGCTCTGGCGGCCCTGACCACTCGTGGGACAGCCACGGGCAGCGAACTCTCCGCCGCCGTACCTGCCCTGCGCACGAAGATCACGGTCTTCCCCGGCAAGAAGTACGAAACGGTGCAGGGAGTGACGACCCGGGTCATCCGCATCATGGCCGCCGAAGGCCGGATCCGCCGGGACCGGCCCCGGGGATCGTGGACGTCCAGCCAGTTCCGCTGGACGGCCGCCGAACCGCGGCCGGTTCCGGCAGCCGCCGAGGCGCAGGCGGAGCTGGCCCTGCACTGGCTCCGCTCCTACGGACCCGCCTCCGAGGCCGACCTCAAATGGTGGACGGGCTGGGGGCTCGGGCAGGTCCGCAAGGCGCTGGCAGCCGTCGGAGCCGAGGAGGTGCGGCTCGACGACGACTCAACCGCCTGGGTCGCGCCGGAAGACACGGTGCCCGAACCGGCGCCGGAGCCCTGGGCGGCCCTGCTGCCCGCGCTCGACCCGAGCGCGATGGGCTGGGCCGACCGCGGTTTCCACCTCCCTGCCGAACACCGGGCAGCCCTCTTCGACCGCTCCGGCAACATCGGCCCCACGGTGTGGTGGGACGGCCACATCGTCGGAGGCTGGGCGCAGCGCGCCGACGGCGAACCGGTGTGGCGGCTCCTGACCGACACCGGCCGGGATGCCGCCTCGGCGATCGAGCGAGAGGCATCCAGACTGGCGGGCTGGGTGGGGGAAGCGCGGATCACACCACGCTTCCGCACCCCGCTGGAAAGGGACTTGACCGCCTGAGCCGTCCGTCCGCTGCCCTGTTTCACGTGAAACATGGCGCTCAACTTCCCAGGCCACGCCACCCGTTCTCATCCACTCCGCCCGGAACGGCCGCTGCCGGATCGTAGGGCTCGCGAGTGAAGACGAACGAGCCCAGGTCCAGATGGTTCACGCTGCCGTCATCGTTCCGGACGATCCGCAGCGTCTCCCCCGCGTAATAGCCGTCCAGCCCGATCCAGGTGCCGTCCGGCCGGGCGGTGAACCGAGCGCCGCGGCCGTCGCCACGGAGACCTCGGAGTTCCAGTCCGCGGTCGGCGTTCAGGCGCAGGATGTTGGTACGCGTGCCCCAGTGCCAGGGGCCGGTAAGCGCGAGCAGTTCCGCGTCCACCTCGGGCAGCGGGCGCCAGGGCTCCGGGATGCGGGGCTCAGCCTCCGCGACGATGTCAACGAGCTCAGCGGCCACCTCACCGATCAGCGGTCCGGAGGTCGCGTTGGCGAACACCACCGCCGCCACATCCTCCTCGGCGCAGAACCACAGGGCGGCCCGGAACCCGGGGAGCGACCCGGTGTGCCCGACGAGCGTGCGGCCCTTGCTGCGGATCACCTGGAGCCCCAGACCGTAATTCCCTTCCCAGTCCCCCGGCTCGGGGGGTGTGGACGGCTCCTTCATCTCCGCGACGGAGACGGCGCAGAGCACCCGGTCGTCTCCCTCGACGAGGAAGGCGGCGAACCGGAGAAGATCGGCGGTGGTGGACCAGAGCTGACCGGCCGGCGCCATCAGTCCGAGGTCCTCGGCCGGCTCGGGCAGCATGGCGTCCGCCCACGGATGGACGGCCCAGCCACCGGCATGCGGTGCCTCCGGCCCGGGACTCGTACGGTGCATGCCCAGCGGCTCCAGGAGCTCACGCTTCAGGACCTGCGCCCAGGACGCCCCGCGCACGGCTTCGATCAGCGCTCCGAGCACGGTGTATCCGGGGTTGGAGTAGTGGTGACGCCGGCCGGGTGGGTGCATCCGGGTCTGCTCACCGAGTACATCCGCGAGCTCCGGCCGCAGGCTGCCCGGCGTCCGTTCCCACCACGGAGCCGGCGCCTCCGCGCCGAGCCCCGCGCTGTGACCCAGCAGCTGATGAATGGTGGCCTCGCCCAACCCCGTTCCAGGCAGGTGCTTCTCCAGCGGATCGGCCAGGTCCAACAGCCCCTCGTCCCGCAGGCGCAGGACCAGCACCGCGGTGAACGTCTTGGTGAGGGATCCGATTCTGAACTGCGTGTCGTCATCGGGGGCGTGGCCGTCGACACAGGTGCGGGCGCCGTTCCAGACAGTCTGCCCCTGTCGCCGCACAGCGGCGACGACGGAAGGTGAGCGCCCCTCGGACTGGGCGGTGGCGATGCGGTGCAGCAGGGCGCGCTGCGTGGCCGGAAGCAACTGTTCAGCAGGAGTGGTCATCGTCAACAACTACCGCCCCGGTCCGCCCCGGGGCCACCTCATTCCCGGGCCCGCACGACCCGGCCTGGCCCGGAGAGCCGTTGATCGCGTTGAGGACAACCGGCGCAGTGTTCCGCCGACGGTGAAGTCACGCCCGGCCGGGCCCGACGCTCACTACAGTCCAGTCACATGACGACGGTTACCACGCGCACGGTCGAGTACCCGGCCGACGGACTGACGATGATCGGACACCTCGCGCTCCCGGCCGGCACCGACCGCGCGCCCGCGGTCCTGCTCGGGCCCGAGGGGCTCGGCCTGACCGACATCCAGCGCCGCCGCGCCGACGCGCTGGCCAAGCTGGGTTACGTGGCGCTGGCCTTCGACATCAACGGCGGACGCCGTTTCGACGATCCCCAGCAGATGCTGGCGCACGTGACCCCGCTGCTCGCCGCCCCCGACCGGATGCGGGACATCGGGCACGCGGCGCTGGACGTCCTGCGCGCCGAACCACGGACCGATGTCGACCGGATCGCCGCAGTCGGCTACGGCACCGGAGGCATCATCGCGCTGGAACTCGGACGCGACGGAGTCGACCTCCGCGCGATCGGGACGGTCAACGGACTGAACACGGGCCGGCCGGGCGAGGCGGCACGCATTCACTGCCCGGTATGGGCCGGCGTCGGTTCGGAGGACCCCATCATGCCGTCCGCCCAGCGTGACGCGTTCGCCGCCGAGATGCAGGCTGCGGGCGTCGACTGGCGCCTCGTCGTCTACGGCGGAGCCCTGCACGCCTTCCACCATCCGCCGGTCGCCCACACCGTGCTCCCCGGCGTCGGCCACCATCCGCTTCACGCGCGGCGAGCCTGGCGCGACATCCTCGACCTGCTCGCCGAGTCCCTGACCCTGGGGGAGCCGGCCCCAGTAGAGGGACAGTCGGCGGCATGACACGGCAGGCGGGGGTGTCCACCCCGCCGCACCGACCGGGAAAGGACCCCGCACCCATGGCTCGTGCCATCACTCTGATCCGCTCCGACTCCCTCTCCGACGTCGCCGAGTACGCCTACGCGGCCACGGCACCCGCCGAGTCCCGACTGATCTTCCTCGCCGGGTCGTGCCCGCTGAACGGTGACGGCTCCACGGCGGCCATCGGGGACCACGCGGGCCAGGCGGCGAAAGCGATCGAGAACATGCGGACCGCTCTCGCCGCCGCAGGCGCGTCACTCCAGGACGTGATCAGCACCCGGGTCCTCGTCGCGTCATCCCGTCAGGAGGACCTGGTGACCGCCTGGCAGGTAGTCCGCGACTCGTTCGCCGACCATGACGTCCCCAGCACCTTGATGGGCGTCACGGTGCTCGGCTACAAGGACCAGCTCGTCGAGATCGAAGCCGTCGCCGCCGTACTCGACTGAGACCCGTTCCCCCCGACTGCTCAGCAGGGCGGTTCCCAGACCGAGCAGTCGTGCGCGAACAGCACGCGCCGTGGGTCGAACTCCAGGAGCCGCCCCAGCCATGGCCGGCAGGTGGGGAGCGGCTCCTCCAGACCGTGCAGTCCGGCGAGGTGAGCGAGCTGGTCGGCTGCGAAGTGGGATGCGAAATCGTGGGCCTGTCCGGCGAGGATGACGGTGCCGTCACTCTGCCGGACCGCCAACGTCTGATGACCGTCGGTGTGGCCAGGAGTGGGGATGATCCATACTCCTGGCCAGACCTCCGCTTCTCCGGAGATCTCCTCGTAGGCCGCGCCGGGGAAGTCGACGAGTGCGTCCACGGTGTAGTCGCCTTGACGTGCGGCGGCCAGTTCCACGTCCTGTACCAGGATCGGCCTGCCGCCCAGCAACGGGTTGCCCCCGCAGTGGTCGAAGTGAAGATGACAGTTCACCACCAGGGACACATCCGCGAGGGAGACTCCGGAGGCTGCGAGCGCCTTCCCCAGTTTTCGGCGCTGTGGACGGTAGTGGGCTTCGGTATCAGGACCGGCGTCACCGATACCGGTGTCGAAAAGAATCAGTCCCTCCTCACGTCGGACCAGGTAGGCGAGTACGGATTCAACTCGCGGCTGAGGGCCACCGGTCTCTGACGCGGGTCGGACGAAGTACCCCAGGTCGAGGCGACGAACCGCCGTGTCGTTGGTCATCCGGTCATGCTGACAGGGAACTGCTGCCGTCCCAGGGGCGTTTGCCGACGGCGGACAGGGCGGACGGCAGATACGGGCGGCGGAGACAGGGCGGAGTGTGCGGCGAAGCCGTGATGTCCGGCGAAGCCGTCGTGTCCGGCCGCGCGTCACTTCGAGAGCCGGGCTCCGATGCCGTCGAGGAGGAAGTCGAGGCCGAGCCGGAAGGTCTGGTCGGCGTCCAGGTGGGCGGCATCACGCACCACCGTGGCCAGCGCGGGGAACCGGCCGGTGGCGAAGGTCCGCTCCAGGTAGGGCCCGAGCGCTGCCTGCCAGCGCTTCTCGTCCATCCCGGTGGCTCGCTCCGCACGCCGCTCGGCGTTCTCCCGACGCACCGCGCCGATCACGTACGCGTTGACCGCGGCGACCACCGGCATGGTGGCGTCCAGGCCGATGTCGCCCAGTGCGGCCACCACGGTCTCCCCGCTGGCCAGCGCGTGCGGCCCGAGCTGGGGCCGGCCGCCCAGCAGGTCCGCGAGCCATTCGTGCTCGTGAGCGGCCTGCCGAGTGGCTTCGGCAAGAGAGCGGAGTACCTCGCGCCAGCCGTCTCCGACCGGCCGGATCTCGGCGTGGACGGCGTCGACCATCAGGTCGAGCAGCTCTTCCTTGCCGGCGATGTAGCTGTACAGCCGCATCGGACGGACATCCAGTGAGGTGGCGACCTTGCGCAGCGACACCGCGTCCAGGCCGTCCGCGTCGGCCAGCCGGATCGCCGCTCGCACGATGCCCTCCCGGCTCAACGGCACCGGTACCGGGCGATTCGGGGGCTCCGGCCTCTCCCACACCAACATGCCGCTAACAATACATCGCATCGAGCGATACAGTGTATCGGCCAGTACGGTGTATCGAAGGGAACGACCATGACCATCGCCATCGTCGGAGCCGGCCCAGGCGGCCTGGCCCTCGCCCGGGTGCTGCACGTGAACGGGATCGACGCCGCCGTGTACGAACGGGAATCGTCACGGGACGCACGCGGTCAGGGCGGCATGCTCGACATCCACTCCGGCCAGCGGGCGCTGCGCGAGGCCGGTCTGATCGACCAGTTCCAGACGCTCGCCCGGGGCGAAGGGCAGGACATGCGTCTCCTGGAGCCGGACGGCACCCTGCTCCTCCAGGAGGACACGCCCGACGACGCCCCGTCCGAGCGCCCCGAGATCGACCGCGCCGATCTGCGCGACCTGCTGCTGGACTCCCTCCCCGAGGGCACGGTGCGCTGGGGACACGCCTTCGAGTCCGCCGACAACGGGCTGCTGCGCTTCGCCGGCGGCGGCAGCGCGACGTATGACCTGCTGGTCGGCGCGGACGGCGCGCAGTCCCGGGTCCGCGCCTTGCTCACCGACGCCCGCCCGGCGCACCTGGGCCAGAACGTCGTCGAGATCGGCATACCGGACATCGACCGCACGCACCCCGACCTCGCGGCGATGGTCGGGCGCGGCAACTACTGGGTGCTCGGCAACGGAATCTCCCTGGCGGCGCAGCGCAACGGCGACGGCCGCGTTCGCATCGGCATCAGCTTCTACAACACCACCGAGGACTGGTTCGCCACCAGCGGTATCCCGTTCGACGACCCGGCCGCCGCCCGTGCACGGCTGATCGATCTGCTCCCCGGCTGGGACGTACGGTTCACCGCACTGATCGCGGCCTGCGACGACGTGGTCCTACCGCGGTCGATCACCTCGCTCCCGGTCGGCCTGACCTGGCCGTCGGCGCCGGACGTCACGCTGCTCGGTGATGCCGCACACCTCATGCCGCCGGTGGGAGAGGGCGCCAACATGGCACTGGTCGACGGCGCTCTGCTCGGCCTCGCGCTGGCCGCGCACCCGGACGACGTACCCGCCGCCGTCAAGGAATACGAACGCGAGATGTTCGAACGCAGCGCCGCCGCCGCCCGGATGTCCGCGAAGATGCAGGAACTGCTGATGTCGCCGGACGCCGGCCGGAGGATGCTTGAGTTCTTCCAGCCCGGCTGAGGGCCGAAAGGGCCGCGCCTCGTGGCTCGGTGACGAGGCGGCATGGGCGGGGCAGCCCTTGGCGACGACGGTGGGACAGCCCTTGACGGCGACATCTGTACAAGACCGATCGGCGCCGGCTCAGGCATCGTCCCGTTCATGGGACATGACCGTCCGGCGGCCTGCCGCCGTCACAGACGTCACCGTAGGAGGCAAACGCGGTCCGCACGCCGGTCCCCCAAGGCCGGAGAGCCTGCTGGGCAACGAGCTCGGAGCGGGTCAGCTCAAGCAGTCGTCCCATCCAGTTCCGTCCTCGGCTGTCGGAAGCATCTCTCCAGAAGGGCGAGTCCGAGAGGCCGGTGTAGCTGATCCCGGCGTCCCCCGTGGAAAGGAGGACCTGGGCGGGCTCGGGGTGCTGAGTGAACTTCGCGCGGAGCAGTCCCGCCATGACCGCGAGCCGCACATTCGGCCAGTCATCCTGGTGCGCCGCCCGGCCACCCAGCTCGCGCGCCTCCTGACCGGACGCCGCATCCCGGATCGCACCTCTGTCAGAGGCGTCGGCCGCTGACAGCGCCCAGTATCCGTGAAGCACGGACGCATAGGATTCGCCGGCGAACGTGATCTGCGCCGGGAATTCATTGCGGAGCATGAACAGACCTGGCTGCTCGGGCCAGCCCTGCGGATAGTCACGCACGTTTCTTTCTGCCTCCGGGAACGCTACCTGGGGCACGCACTCACCGGCCTCGCCGGGTTGCCCGTCCTGGTAACCCACTGCGACCGGCTGCTGGCCGACCCGGGCGCCTGGGCCGACCTGGCTACGGCTTTCAACCGGAGCCAGCGGGCCCCGGTGACGGCTCGGCGTCGTGGTCGCCGCCGCTGCCGGTAGACGGGCCTGGAGGCATTTCGCGGAGCGGTTCTGGGTGCCTCGGCGGCGCCGTACACCCGCTTCGGCGGGGTCAGTGGGTGGTGTGGCGCAGGGCGAGGTGTCCGGCGGTGACGGCCTGGCCGTTCTCGCCGAGCAGGGCGCAGGCGATGGTGTCGTGCGGGTCGTGGGCGTTCTGGTGGCTCTGGAGGGCTTCATCGAGGAGGGAGAAGGCGGAGACGCCGGCGAGGGTGCCCACCCTGTGCGCTGATGCTGTGCACGACGCCAGGCGGGGCGCCGACCTCGTCGGCGACGGCTGAGACGAGGTGGGGGTTGGATTCGTGGATGCAGAGGCGGTGCAGGTCCTCGAAGGAGGAGAGGCCCAGCGCGTTCAGTGCCTGTCGGGCGATGGCGGGCACGTTGGTGCGGAAGGTGGCGCCGACCTGGCGGGCGCGGATGTCGACGTGGGGGATGTCGTCGGCGGAGAGGTTCACGCGCCAGTCGTCGGTGACGGCGTGCCACTGGTCGTCCTCGATGGTCCAGTCGTGGCCGGTGGGGTCGGCGTGGCCGACGAGGAGCGCGCCGACCGCCTCTCCGAAGATCGCCTGGAAGAGCCAGGAGTCGATGTCGGTGCGGTAGGCGGCGGGAGCGCGGGTGCGGGCGTGCGCGAAGGGCAGCATGTCGCTGGCGGCCGTGATGAGGATGGAGGCGTCCGGGTCGTGGCGGGCCTCGGTGTGCTGGAGCAGGAAGCGGGCGTGGCGCAGGGAGTAGAGGAGCGCGGCGCATCCCGCGACCATGAACTCCATCGGCAGGCCGGGTTTCTGACAACCGACGTCGCGGCGGCAGAAGGGCCGGGCGAAGGCGGCCGCGTTGTCGGCGGCCGAAGCGAAGTGGAGGTGCCCGGCGATCGAGTGCTCCCGGTCCAGGCGGTGGCCCGCGGCCTGTTCGTGGCGGGACAGCGCGGTGTCCATGGTTCGGGTCAGCATCGTGATGATGTCGGGGTTGGTGTTCGCTTTGGGGACCTGTGCCTCCGCCTGTTCCCAGTCCATAAGAACGCCGGCCCGAGCTTCATCCAAAACGCCAATCACTACGGCGGCGGCGCCATGGCGCCGGCCCGGGACGCCGCCTCGTAGCGGCAGTCACTAGGGAGCATCCAGCCAGCCGGCCGTCCAGCCCGGCAGCCGTACCCCGCCGAAGTGGTCCACGCACCGCAGTGCGTTGAGACGGCCCAGTTCTCCATGCAGAAATGTGCGGCACCTACGGCCTTACCGCGCGTTTCGACCCCCAGCGGCGGCGAACCAGCGTACGCGCCCTTCAGCGACCGCCCCTGGGGCTGCCGCGGCATCGTCCCCGCAGGAGGGGCGAGATGGCCGACGGCCAGAACGTGGCGCTTACCGCGAGGACGGGTGGGATGACGATGCAGGCCACAGGGCCAGCGAGACATCATCCCAACCCGGCGGGGCGGGGCAGTGACGACGTCACGGTGCGTCTTTTTCCGAGGCGGAGTTCTCGCGCACCCCGGCAGCCGGCGCCCCTGGCGCTCCGGACGCATGAGCGGCGTCGAGGGTGGCGGCAGCGTGTCTCCAAGGGGCCGTCGCTGGTCGGCGTGGCTCAGACGACGAACTTCGACTTCGACCAGACGGGGCTCGGCTCGTCCCGGACGGTCGGCGCGGTGGCCGACTGTTCGGGGGAGGCGGGAGCGGGGCCCTGCTCCTGCAGGAGGGGGTCAGACCAAGAGTTCTGCTCCTGGAGGGCGGCGGAAACGGATATCTGGTCCTGCTGGAGAGGGACGGACGTGGGAGCCTGTTCGGACTGACCGAAGGTGTTGACGTTATTGATCACGGAATACCGGTAGTTCCTGTTCGAGGCGCGACTCGTATATCACGCGGTCGCGCATCGCGGCGGACCAGTAGGTGCCCGAGTAGTGCCGCTGGCCCCTGTACCAGCGAAAGGTTCGCCAGGGTGCCGCCGCCGCAATCAGGTCGATGGAGGACGCGCTCCACTCCCGGTTCTCAACCTGGTCACCATTCGGGCCCCGCAGGCTCACGGTGATCGATGCCGCGCTCAGCCCTGCCGCCATGCGTCACCCCCGGATCGTCGGCAGCCTCCTCCGCGAGCGCGACGTTCGCATCCGTGCGAGGCTCCCACGCCGGACCTGAGGCAAGGTCAGCCGAACGAGTGAAGGCAGTGGCCAGCGATTCTCAATCCCATGTCAGTTCGGCCAATCAGATGACATTGCGACTGAGAAAATGACACGGAATTTGAGAACAGAGAGGGACGGAACGCTGGCCTCCTGCCTCACCGGTCAGGTCTGCGCCATGTCCACGAAGCGCGAGTAGTGCCCCTGGAAGGCGACGGTGATCGTCGCCGTCGGACCGTTACGGTGCTTGGCCACGATCAGGTCCGCCTCGCCCGCCCGAGGTGACTCCTTCTCGTAGGCGTCCTCACGGTGCAGCAGGATCACCATGTCGGCGTCCTGCTCGATGGAACCGGACTCACGGAGGTCGGAGACCATCGGCTTCTTGTCCGTGCGCTGTTCCGGGCCACGGTTCAGCTGGGAGAGCGCGATGACCGGCAGCTGCAGCTCCTTGGCGAGGAGCTTGAGGTTTCGGGACATGTCCGAGACCTCCTGCTGACGGCTCTCGGCACGCTTCGAGCCACCGGACTGCATCAGCTGCAGATAGTCGATGACCACCAGCTTGAGATCGTTGCGCTGCTTGAGGCGACGGCACTTCGCCCGGATCTCCATCATGGAGAGGTTCGGGGAGTCGTCGATGTAGAGCGGGGCGGCGGAGACGTCCGGCATCCGGCGCGCCAGCCGGGTCCAGTCCTCGTCGGTCATGGTGCCGGAGCGCATGTGGTGGAGCGCCACCCTCGCCTCGGCGGACAGCAGTCGCATCGCGATCTCGTTGCGGCCCATTTCCAGGGAGAAGATCACACTCGGCAGGTTGCTCTTGATCGAACAGGCCCGCGCGAAGTCCAGGGCGAGCGTGGACTTACCCATGGCGGGCCGGGCCGCGATGACGACCATCTGGCCCGGGTGAAGGCCGTTGGTCAGGGCGTCGAGATCGGTGAAGCCGGTCGGCACACCGGTCATCTCTCCGCTGCGGGACCCGATCGCCTCGATCTCGTCGAGTGCGCCCTCCATGATGTCGCCGAGCGGCAGATAGTCCTCGCTGGTCCGCTGCTCGGTGACGGCGTAGATCTCGGCCTGTGCGGAGTTGACGATGTCGTCCACATCGCCGTCGGCCGCGTATCCCATCTGCGTGATCTTCGTACCGGCCTCGACGAGACGCCGGAGCACCGCGCGCTCGTGAACGATCTCCGCGTAGTACGAGGCGTTGGCCGCGGTCGGCACCGACTGGACCAGGGTGTGCAGATACGGGGCTCCGCCCACCTTGGTGATCTCGCCGCGCTTGACGAGTTCGGCCGCCACGGTGATCGGGTCGGCCGGCTCGCCCTTGGCGTAGAGGTCGAGGATCGCCTGGAAGACGGTCTCGTGGGCGGGACGGTAGAAATCGTGGCCCTTGATGATCTCCACGACATCGGCGATGGCGTCCTTGGACAGCAGCATGCCGCCGAGGACCGACTGCTCCGCGTCGAGATCCTGCGGCGGCACCCGCTCGAATTCCCGGGAACCGCCTTCCCAGCCGCCACTCTCCCGGCCGCGGTCGTGCTGCTCACCGCGGTCACGGCCCTCGCCCCGGCGCTGGCGGGAGACGGGCAGCCGGTCGCTGGGGCCGGTGTCGGCCCAGGGGTCGTCCAAGGGCTCGGGGATACTCATCCGGCCACCTCCTCCCGTCCGCTCCGCGGACCTAGCCGTGCCAGTCTTTCTTACGGCACAGCACCGACAAACAAGACGCCCGACTCCGGTTGCGGTGTGTCGGGTTCCGCCGGTTTCCAGGCCGGAACGGGGTGGGGACGCCGCACCACGTTAGGCCTCCGAGCACCGTCAGCCAATCTGGTTATCCACAGGGCATGTGGACGACGGACCAGATGCTGTGGAGAACCACGCAGAACCTGTGCACGGACCGGGGGACAGCACTGTGGACAAACTCATAGCACCCATAGCATCACCCGTCTGACCTGCATCTTTCTCATCCACCGACTGTGGGGGAGAAAAACTTTCCGAGTCGGCGCAAGTTCACGGCAACACACGCGCAGCAGAACGCCGAACTCCTCCACATGTAAGGATCAATAGGGGTTTGCATCTGTTACCTGTGGAAGATTAGATTGGCCCCTATGACCCAGGCACCGGCGACCCCGCCATCCAGTCGCCGTCGGCACGACCGCGAGATCATCGCACTCGCGGTTCCCGCCTTCGGCGCGCTCGTGGCCGAGCCTCTTTTCGTCATGGTCGACAGCGCCATCGTCGGCCATCTCGGGACCCCGCAACTGGCCGGCCTGGCGGTGGCGGCGGCCCTCCTGACGACCGGCGTGAGCATCTTCGTCTTCCTCGCGTACGCCACCACAGCAGCGGTCGCCCGCCGGGTCGGAGCCGGGGACCTGTCCTCCGCGATCCGCCAAGGCATGGACGGCATCTGGCTGGCGATCCTGCTCGGCCTCGCGGTCATCGCACTGACGCTCCCCCTGTCCCCCTGGCTCGTGGGGGTCTTCGGCGCATCCGACACCGCGGCCCCCTACGCCATCACCTATCTGCGGATCTCCAGCCTCGGCATCCCTGCCATGCTCGTCGTGATGGCCGCGACCGGCGTGCTCCGGGGCCTGCAGAACACCCGCACCCCGCTCTATGTCGCCATCGGCGGTTTCACCGCCAACGGGGCCCTCAATGTGGCCCTCGTCTACGGCGCCGGCCTCGGCATCGCCGGCTCGGCCTGGGGCACGGTGATCGCGCAGATCTCGATGGCCGCGGCCTATCTCGTCGTGGTGGTCCGCGGCGCCCGGCGGCACGGCGCCTCACTGCGGCCCGACATCGCAGGCATCAAAGCCAGTGCCCAGGCCGGCGTTCCCCTCCTGGTCCGTACGATGTCGCTCCGCGCCGTCCTGCTCATCGCCACCGCCGTCGCCGCCCGGCTCGGCGACACCGACATTGCCGCGCTCCAGATCATCCTCTCGCTCTGGAGCCTGATGGCCTTCGCACTGGACGCCATCGCCATCGCCGGGCAGGCCATCATCGGGCGGTATCTGGGGGCCAACGACGCGAAGGGCGCGCGCGAGGCCTGCCGCCGCATGGTGCAGTGGGGCATCGCGTCCGGCGTCCTGTTCGGGGTACTGATCGTTCTCGCCCGGCCGCTGTTCGTGCCGCTGTTCACCGGCGACCAGTCCGTCCAGGACACCCTCTTCCCCGCTTTGCTGGTGGTGGCCCTGACCCAGCCGATCGCCGGGGTCGTCTTCGTTCTGGACGGTGTACTGATGGGCGCCGGCGACGGCCCGTATCTGGCCAGGGCCATGCTCGTCACCCTGGCCTTCTTCGCACCGGTGGCCCTGCTGGTTCCCGCCCTCGGCGGCGGGCTGACAGCACTGTGGTGTGCGATGACGCTGATGATGGCCGTCCGCATGGCGACGCTCTGGCTGCGGACCCGCTCGGGCAAGTGGCTGGTCACCGGCGCCGCTCGCTGAGCCCCTGGCCGGACCTCTGCCTGTTTCACGTGAAACAGGCAGGAGCCCTAACGGGAAGCAGGGGGAAACAGACACGAGCAGCAGGAAGCAGGCACGAGGTCCAGCAACCTCCCGAAGCTTCCCGAAGCAGGAAACGGCGAAGGGCCGCATCTCAAGAGATGCGGCCCTTCGCTGTTCTGCTGAGATGCGGCCTGATCAGGCAGCAACGACCTCGACGCCGAGCTTTGCAGCGACCTCGGGGTGCAGACGCACGGACACCTGGTGTCCGCCGAGCGTCTTGATCGGCGAGCCGAGCTCGACGCGACGCTTGTCGACGTCCGGACCACCGGCAGCCTTGATCGCCGAGGCGATGTCGGCCGGGGTGACGGAGCCGAAGAGACGGCCGGCGTCGCCGGAGCGAACGGCCAGACGGACCTTCACGGCCTCAAGCTTGGACTTGATCTCGTTGGCCTGCTCGATCGTGGCGATCTCGTGGATCTTGCGGGCGCGGCGGATCTGCGCCACGTCCTTCTCGCCACCCTTGGTCCAGCGGATGGCAAAGCCACGCGGAACCAGGTAGTTACGGGCGAACCCGTCCTTGACGTCAACGACGTCGCCAGCAGCACCGAGGCCGGAGACCTCGTGGGTGAGGATGATCTTCATGATTCGGTCACCCTTCCCTTATCGCGCGGTGGACGTGTAGGGCAGCAGCGCCATCTCACGGCTGTTCTTGACAGCCGTGGCGACGTCACGCTGATGCTGCGTGCAGTTGCCGGTGACGCGGCGGGCACGGATCTTGCCACGGTCGGAAATGAACTTCCGCAGCATGTTCGTGTCCTTGTAGTCCACGTACTGGGTCTTGTCCTTGCAGAACGCGCAGACCTTCTTCTTAGGCTTGCGCACAGGCGGCTTCGCCATGGTGTTTCTCCTGTGTGATCAAGAAGTGGGGGTACGAGCTGCCCTTAGAAGGGCGGCTCGTCCGAGTAGCCGCCGCCAGAGGCTCCAGAGCCGCCGGAACCGCCGGAGCTTCCGCCCCAGCCGCCTCCGCCGCCCTGCTGGCCCCCGCCCTGCTGGCCGCCGGCCGGCGCGCTCGTGGCCCACGGGTCGTCGGCGGGAGCGCCGCCACCACCCTGCTGGCCACCAGCACCGGGACCGCCGCCCCAGTTACCGCCACCCTGCTGACCGCCGCCGTATCCACCCTGGCCCTGGCCGCCCTGGCCACCGCGACCGGTGGTCTTGGTGACCTTGGCGGTGGCGCTCTTGAGACTGGGGCCGACTTCCTCGACGTCCAGCTCGTAGACCGTGCGCTTGACGCCCTCGCGGTCTTCGTACGACCGCTGCTTCAGCCGGCCCTGCACGACAACGCGCATGCCTCGCGTGAGCGACTCGGCGACGTTCTCCGCCGCCTGCCGCCAGACCGAGCAGGTGAGGAACAGGCCTTCGCCGTCCTTCCACTCATTGGTCTGCCGGTCGAAGATGCGGGGAGTGGACGCGACGCGGAACTTCGCGACCGCCGCACCGGACGGGGTGAAGCGCAGCTCGGGGTCGTCGACGAGATTGCCGACGACCGTGATGACGGTCTCGCCTGCCATGGGTGAACCTCTCGGCGGGGATTGCTTCTGGCTGCTTGCTGCTACTCGAACCCGATGACCACTGAGCTAGAAGCTCAGTGGATCTCGGGACGGAGGACCTTGGTCCGGAGGACCGACTCGTTCAGGTTCATCTGGCGGTCGAGCTCCTTGACGACCGCAGGCTCGGCCTGCAGGTCGATGACCGAGTAGATGCCCTCGGGCTTCTTCTTGATCTCGTAAGCGAGCCGACGACGGCCCCAGGTGTCGACCTTCTCAACCTTTCCTTCGCCCTCACGGACGACGGAGAGGAAGTTCTCGATCAGCGGGGAGACTGCTCGCTCCTCGAGATCGGGGTCGAGGATGACCATCACCTCGTAGTGACGCATGTGGAACCCACCTCCTTTGGACTCAGCGGCCACGGTCGTTCCGTGGCAGGAGGGTCGTGATGCGTAAGCAACAGTGTCTCCGAGTAAAACAGCCGCCGCTGACAACGCCCTCCGTTGAGAAGGGGCTGAAACAGGGGGGCCCGGGCAGACACCGGTGCAGACCGTACAGAGTACCTGTAGACAGGCTTCCGGTTGAAATCCGGTGGTCAGGAGACGCAATCTGTACACATCGGGTGTGAGCGGCGCCACGATGCGCCGCCTTTCGGCCAGGAGGTACTCCATGGCACATGCAGTGCGACCCCGCTCGTCCGTCTCCCTCTTCGCCACGGACGGAAAGGCTCATCCACTCCAGGACGCCCTGGTGGCGGTGACGCTGGCCCTCGGCATCCTCGCGTTCGTCACGGCGTGGTTCCACAGCCTGCATCTGATCAGCTCGTGGGCCGGGCTCATCGGAATTCTCGTAGGCGCGTACGGGCAGTACATCTCCGTGACGACGCGGGAGAGGTTCCCGCTGATCCTCGGTATCGGAGCCGCTGCCATCGGGTTCTTCCTCGGTATGGCCCACGGCGGCCTCTTCGGCGGCGTGGTGGGCTGAGCCAGCCGGCATCCAGCGGTCCCGGCACGGGCCCGGGGCGGCGTCGCAGCCCGGCGCCGCCCCTCGCACCACCTGCCGGAACCGTCCGGGTGCGACAGGGCCAGACCGCGCACTTCCCGGTCACAGTAGGCTTCGGCGCGAGAGCCGGAGCCCCTGACCGATGGGGACACACCTGCCGAGGAGCGCCCCGCATGAGCCTGACCCTGAGGACCATCAGCCGAGAGCAGCATCTGGCGTACATCCAGAGTCTGCCCGCGGCGAGTCACATGCAGGTCCCGGCATGGGCGGATGTGAAGGCCGAGTGGCGCTCGGAGAGCCTGGGCTGGTTCGACAAGAGCGGCGAGCTCGTCGGCGCCGGCCTGGTGCTCTACCGGCAGCTCCCCAAGATCAAGCGATACCTCGCTTATCTTCCCGAGGGCCCGGTCATCAACTGGTACGCACCGAACCTGGCCGACTGGCTGCAGCCGATGCTGACGCACCTCAAGCAGCAGGGCGCCTTCTCGGTGAAGATGGGCCCGCCGGTCGTCATCCGCCGCTGGGACGCCCACGCGATCAAGGCCGGTATCCAGGACCCCGACGTGAAGCGCCTGCGCGACGTCGAGGCCACCCACATCGAGCCTCGCGCCTTCGAAGTCGCGGACCGGCTGCGGAAGATGGGGTGGCAGCAGGGCGAGGACGGCGGCGCCGGGTTCGGTGACGTACAGCCCCGCTACATCTTCCAGGTACCGCTGGCGAACCGCTCGCTCGAAGACGTCCACAAGGGCTTCAACCAGCTCTGGCGGCGCAACATCAAGAAGGCCGAGAAGGCCGGCGTCGAGGTCGTCCAGGGCAGCTACGCCGAGCTCGCCGAGTGGCAGCGGCTGTACGAGATCACGGCGGAGCGCGACCACTTCCGGCCGCGCCCGCTCGGCTACTTCCAGCGCATGTGGACGGCCCTCAACAACGAGGACCCCAACCGGATGCGGCTGTACTTCGCCTGTCACGAGGGCGAGAACGTCGCGGCCGCGACCATGCTGATCGTCGGCGGTCACGTCTGGTACTCCTACGGTGCGTCGGCCAACCACAAGCGTGAGGTCAGGCCCTCGAACGCGATGCAGTGGCGGATGCTCCGCGACTCGTACGCCATGGGCGCCACCGTCTACGACCTGCGCGGCATCTCCGACTCGCTGGACGAGACCGACCACCTCTTCGGCCTGATCCAGTTCAAGGTCGGCACCGGCGGCCAGGCGGCGGAGTACCTCGGCGAGTGGGACTTCCCACTCAACAAGCTGCTGCACAAGGCGCTCGACATCTACATGTCCCGCCGCTGATCCGGGGCACAAGGATCCGTGGCGTACGGATCCATGACACAAGGTTCCATGACACAAGGATCCGTGGCGCAAGGCTGACGAAACCGGCTTCATTCGTTTCAATGGGTTCTTCAAGTAGCTCTTCACACCTCTGACACACCGCAGCCACCAGAAAGGTTCCGGACCGGCCATGGCGCTCTCCCTGTACGTCGACACCGCGCGCTGGCGGGCGCACCAGAAATCCGTGCTCGATCAGTTCCCCGGGCTCGTACCGGTCTGCAAGGGCAACGGGTACGGCTTCGGTCACGAACGGCTGGCCGACGAGGCGATCCGCTTCGGCTCCGACACGCTCGCGGTCGGCACCACCTACGAAGCGGCCCGGATCAAGGACTGGTTCAGCGGCGACCTGCTGGTGCTCACACCGTTCCGGCGGGGTGAGGAGCCGGTGCCACTGCCCGACCGGGTCATCCGTTCCGTGTCGTCCGTGGACGGTGTGCACGCCCTGGTGGGCGCCCGGGTCGTCATCGAGTGCATGAGCTCGATGAGGCGGCACGGCGTCAAGGAGGAGGAGCTCGGGCAGTTGCACGCCGCCATCGAGGACGTACGTCTCGAAGGCTTCGCCCTGCACCTCCCGCTGGACCGCGCGGACGGCTCTGACGCGGTCGAGGAGGTCATCGCCTGGATGGACCGCCTCAGGGCGGCCCGGCTGCCGCTGCACACGATGTTCGTCAGCCACCTGCGGGCCGAGGAGCTGGGCCGGCTCCAGCAGCAGTTCCCGCAGACCCGTTTCCGCGCCCGCATCGGCACCCGGCTCTGGCTCGGTGACCACGAGGCGACGGAGTACCGGGGCGCGGTGCTCGACGTCACGCGCGTCGCCAAGGGCGACAGGTTCGGCTACCGGCAGCAGAAGGCCGCCTCCGACGGCTGGCTGGTGGTCGTCGCGGGTGGTACGTCGCACGGGGTGGGCCTGGAGGCCCCGAAGGCGCTGCACGGCGTGATGCCACGCGCCAAGGGCGTCGCCCGTGCCGGTCTGGCCACCGTCAACCGCAACCTGTCGCCGTTCGTCTGGGCCGGCAAGCAGCGCTGGTTCGCCGAACCGCCGCACATGCAGGTGTCGATCCTGTTCGTGCCCTCGGACGCAGAGGAGCCGAGGGTGGGCGACGAGCTGGTGGCCCACCTGCGCCACACCACCACGCAGTTCGACCGCCTCGTAGACCGCTGAGCCGCCCGGGGCCGCCGCGACCCGGCGGCCCCGGAGCGCCTCGCCCGTCCCGTCGCTCAGTCGGCGGCCGGCGTGCCCCCGGGGCCCCACTCCACGCGCGGCCCCTCGACCGTGAGCGCGGCATGGCGCGGCGGATGCGCGGCCGCACGGCCCAGCAGGAAGGCGTCCGGCGCCCCGTCGAGGACCCCGCCCGAGGGATCGTCCGAACCGTCGCGCCGTACGCCGTCCCGCTCCGGCATCAGAATGTCCCGCACGATCACGGCGCAGAGGTACAGCGTGCCCAGCAGATGCAGGGCGATGGCGAGCTGATAGCCCTCCGTCGGCAGGCCCTGGTGCTTGTCGCCGCTCGTCGTGTAGGCGAGGTACATCCAGATCCCCAGGAAGTACATGACCTCGCACGCCTGCCAGATCAGGAAGTCCCGCCAGCGCGGCCGGGCCAGTGCGGCGAGGGGGATCAGCCACAGCACGTACTGCGGTGAGTAGACCTTGTTGACGAGGATGAACACCGCGACGACGAGGAACACGAGCTGCGCGAACCGGGGCCTGCGCGGCGCCGTCAGCGTCAGCGCGCCGATGGCGGCGCACAGCCCGACCGTCGCCAGGGTCGAGACGGTGTTGACCGTGCTGACCTCGATGGACTCACCGGTGCGCTGCGTGATGATCAGCCAGAACGAGCCGAAGTCGATCGAGCGTTCCTCGCTGAAGGTGTAGAACTTCTTCCAGCCCTCGGGGGCGAAGACCATCACCGGCAGGTTGACGACCAGCCAGGAGGCCGCGGCGCCGAGCGTCGCCACCCAGAACGCCCGCCATTTCCCGGCCCGCCAGCACAGCACGAAGGCCGGGCCCAGCAGCAGCACGGGATACAGCTTGGCGGCCGTGGCCAGCCCGATCAGGATGCCGAACGCCAGCGGCCGACTCCTGGACCACATGAGCATCGCCGCGGCCGTGAGGGCGACGGCCAGCAGGTCCCAGTTGATCGTGGCGGTGAGGGCGAAGGCGGGTGCGAGAGCCACCAGGAGGCCGTCCCAGGGACGACGCCGGTGCGTGCGCGCGACACAGATGGTGATGATCGCGGTGCAGATCATCAGCATGCCCGCGTTGACCAGCCAGTACACCTGCTCCTGGTGCTGGATCGAACCGCCCGGGGTCAGCCAGGAAGCGATCTGCATGAACACCCCCGTGAGCACGGGGTACTCCAGGTACTGCATATCGCCGGGCAGCCGGTCGAAGTAGGGCACCAAGCCGTCGGAGAAGCCGCGCCCGGCGTACAGATGCGGAATATCGGAGTAGCAGGCGTGGGTGTACTGGGAGCCTGCGCCCTGGAACCAGGCCCAGTTGTAGCAGGGCAGCTTCTGCACCATGCCGAGCGCGAACATCCCCAGCGCGACCAGCGCGACGGCACCCACGGGGGTGAGTGCGGTACTGCCGAGCCGCGACCAGCGGCCCGACCTCCCGCCGATCAGCTCGCTGCCGGCCGCGGCGACCTCGTCCTCACGCGTGGGCCGTACGACGGACCGTTCCTGCTGCACGCTCGTGTCCTCTGCACTTGGCATGCCGCACATCCTGCCGTACCGGACTGTGCGAACGGCGAGGGCCGCCGCCCCCCGTGGTGCGGCGGCCCTCGCCATGGCTGTCGGACTGCCTCGCGCCGGCCTGCCCGGCCCGGCGGAGGCCGCTACCCGTTGGTGCCTCCGAAGATGCTGCCGTTGCCGTTTCCGTTCCCTCCGTCGCCGGGGGGCGGGCTGGAGCCGCCGGGATCGCCGTTGCCGGCCGACGTTCCGTCCGTGGTACCGGAAGTGCCGCCGTCGTCCCCGCCGGTCGTGCCGGCATCGGCGCCGCCGTTGTCCCCTCCGTCAGACGTTCCGCCGTTGTCGTTCTGGCAGTCCCAATCCCAGGTGCCGCAGCTCTCCGTCGGGTCGGGCGGCGGCGGCGACGAGGCCGGCGCGCTCGGCGGGGGCGTGTCGGACGGCGTCGCGGACGGGCTCGGCGGGGGGGTGTAGCTGGGCGTCGGCTTGGGGCTGCTCGCGCCGCCGCCGTAGAGCTTGTCGCCGATCGGCTCCGCCCTCGGGAAGTCCACGACCTTCTGGCCCTTCATGGCTTCGGCCATGTAGTCGTGCCAGATCTGGGCCGGGAACGAGGCGCCGTGGATCTTTTCCTCGCCGCCGGTCCCGTACATCTTCTCGAACTTGCGGCCCTTGTGCTTCTCGTTGTCGTCCAGCCGGTACATGCTGATCGCCGTCGAGAGCTGCGGGGTGTAGCCGACGAACCAGGCGGAGAGGTTGTCGTCCGTCGTACCCGTCTTGCCCGCCACGTCGCGGCCGGGGAGCTTGGCGGGCGTGCCCGTGCCCTTCTCGACGACGTTCTTGAGCACGTCGGTCACGTTGTCGGCGACGTCGTTGTCGAAGGCGCGCTTGGTGACCGTCTCGTGCTGGTAGATCACCTCGCCGAGCTTTTTCACCTGGGTGACCGAGAACGGCTCGCGCTGCTGGCCGCTGGCCGCGAACGTGGCGTACGCGCCGGCCATCCGGATCACGCTCGGCGAGGACGTACCGATGGAGAACGACGGAACGGTCGAGTTCGCCATGTTGTCGTCGTCCTTCAGGCCGGCGGCCATCGCCGCCTCCTTCACCTTGTCCGTGCCCACGTCCATACCCAGCTGGACGTAGGGGGAGTTGGCGGAGACCTCCATCGCCTTACGAAGGGTGATGTTGCCCTCGGAGTGGTTTCCGTCGTTGGTCTGCAGCCACTCCTCGCCCTTCTCGTTCGTCCAGATCTGGCCGTTGTACTTCTTGATCTTCAGCTTGTTGTTGCCGTTGTAGACGCTCAGCGGCGAGACCTTCTCGCGTTGCGAATCGTTCTGGTCCGCGCCGAGCTCGGGGTCGCGTCTCCCGTGCTCCATCGCGGCGGCCAGCACGAAGGGCTTGAAGGTCGAACCGACCGCGGCGCCGGTCGGGTCGGCGTTGTTGGTGTAGTGCTGGGTCGCGTCCTTGCCGCCGTAGATCGCCTTGATGGCGCCGGTCTCCGGATCGACAGAGCCGCCGCCGAACTGGACGTGGGTGTCCTTGTCGGGGCGCTTCTTGGGGTCGATCTTCTCGTCGTAGACCCTCTTGACCGCCGTGTTGAGCTGCGCGACCTTCTTCTTGTCGAAGGTCGTGTGGATCTCGTAGCCGCCCTGGTTGAGCATTTCGGCGGTGACGCCGCGGTCGTTATTGCTGAGGAAGTACTTCCTTGCGAGCTCTACCAGGTAGCCGGTCTGGCCGCCCAGCTGGGCGTCCTTCTTCAGCGGCTTGGGCGTCGGGAACTTCTGGTACTTGTCGTGATCGGCCTTCGACAGCCGGCCGTCCTTGAACTCCTCGTCGAGGATCCACCGCCAGCGCTTCTGGGCCCGGTCCAGGTTCTTCGCCGGCGTCGCTTCCTCCGGGTCGACGTCCGGAGCACCCGCCGGGTCGTAGTAGCTGGCGCCCTTGAGCAGGGTCGCCAGGAAGGCGCACTCGCTCGGGTTCAGCTTGGTGGCGTCCTTCCCGTAGTACGTACGGGCAGCCGCCTGGATACCCGACGCACCCCGCCCGTAGTACGAGACGTTGAGGTACCCGGCCATGACCTCCTTCTTGTTCCCCTGCTCGCCGACCTTCAGCGTGATGAAGAGCTCCTCGACCTTCCGGCTCAGGGTCTGTTCCTGGGAGAGCCGCGAGTTCTTCACATACTGCTGCGTGATGGTCGAGCCACCCTGCGTCTGGCCGCCCTTGGCCATGTTCCACAGGGCTCGGCCGATCCCCATCGGGTCGATGCCCTTGTCGTGCTCGAAGGACTTGTTCTCCGCCGAGATGACGGCGTTGCGCATCGCCTCGGGGATCTGCTCGTAAGCGATGACCTGGCGGTTGGCCGCACCACCGGTCGCGACCATCTGCGTGTTGTCGGACCAGTAGTAGACGTTGTTCTCCGCCTTCGCGGCATCGTTCACCTTGGGCATCGTCACCATCGCGTACGCGAGACTGGCAACGCCCAGCAGAACGCCCACGAAGCCGATGCACAGGCCGGAGAGCAGCTTCCACGACGGCACCCAGCGCCGCACGCCGTGCTTTCCGGCGCGCGGGTAGTCGATGAAGCGCTTCTTGGCCGGGCGCTGGTTTCCGCGCCCTCGGCCCCGACCGGGGCCCTCGGCCCCGTCGTCACCACCGCCCCGGCGCCGTCCTCCGCCGTCGGAACCACCACGGCCGCCGGAGCCGCGCTGGGCGGCCCGTCTCGCGGCGGCACGCCCGCCGTACGGGGTGTCCCCGCCGTGCGAGTCGGAAGGTGATTCAGAAGTCACGTTGCGTGACGGCGCCGAGCGGCGTCCTGAGGACTGCTGGGTGGCTCGTCTGGTCGCTGCGCGCCCGCCACCTTGCGGCTGCGGTGTTTTGCGACGGTGCTCGCTCATCGAACGACTACTCCTCGGGCAGGCGAGAACGCCTGGAAGCGGCAGTTGAGATCCGGTCCCCCCGAATTACGGACCAGCCCTGCGACGGGCACGTCCGCAGCACATCCGGTCAGTCCGCGGGGACTGACGCGGTCGGGCGTCACACGGTTCCCGGTGGTCTGCATGCCGGACAGACTACGCACGGTCAAAACCCTCCTAGGACCGAACTTCACCTCAAATTACGCAAGTCGGTTCCCAAGAATTAGTTATGTGACGCCGTTCACTAAGGCCCCCCTTGCCCCAGCGGAGACTCCGATCTATCGTGCTGATGTATCGAGTCGATACATCGTCTCGGTACATCGGCTCGGCATAGGTGCCCGGCACAGGGACGGACGAGAACACTCGGAGAAGGAGGAGGCGAGGTTGAGCAGACGCTCCGGCATCCTTGAGTTCGCTGTCCTCGGGCTGCTCCGCGAGTCCCCGATGCACGGCTACGAGCTGCGTAAACGTCTCAACACCTCGCTGGGGATCTTCCGCGCCTTCAGCTACGGAACCCTCTACCCGTGCCTCAAGACGCTGGTCGCCACCGGCTGGTTGATCGAGGAGCCGGGAAACGCTCCGCCAGACCTTCCGCCCAGCTCCGGCCGTGCGGTGGCCCCTTCCTCTTCTCTGGCAGGGCGCCGCGCCAAGATCGTCTACCGATTGACGGCGGAAGGTAAGGAGCACTTCGAAGAGCTGCTCTCGCACACCGGCCCGGACTCCTGGGAGGACGAGCACTTCGCCGCTCGTTTCGCCTTCTTCGGACAGACGGAGCACGAGGTGCGGATGCGGGTGCTGGAAGGCCGTCGCAGCCGGCTGGAGGAGCGTCTCGAGAAGATGAGCGCCTCTCTGGCCCGCACCCGCGAGCGTCTCGACGACTACACACTTGAGCTTCAGCGACACGGCATGGAGTCCGTGGAGCGCGAAGTGCGCTGGCTGAACGAGCTCATCGAGAGCGAGCGGTCGGGACGGGATCAGCGACGGTCCTCGCCCGAGGGCTCAGCTCAGCAGAACACCGCAGGAGAGCCGGACGGCCTGCCCCGGCGGGGTAACAACCCGGCGGATCCGTCCGGCGACACCGCCAAGTGAGATCCCCGCAGATCCGCGGGGCCCTCATCAGGAACATCCATTACACACAGGGAGCAACCGGAATGGGTTCGGTTCGCGTAGCCATCGTCGGCGTGGGCAACTGCGCCGCCTCGCTGGTCCAGGGCGTCGAGTACTACAAGGACGCCGATCCGGCCGGCAAGGTGCCCGGCCTGATGCACGTCCAGTTCGGCGATTACCACGTGCGGGACGTCGAGTTCGTCGCCGCCTTCGACGTCGACGCGAAGAAGGTCGGCCTCGACCTCTCGGACGCCATCGGCGCCAGCGAGAACAACACCATCAAGCTCTGCGATGTGCCGAACGCCGGCGTGACCGTCCAGCGCGGCCACACCCACGACGGTCTCGGCAAGTACTACCGCGAGACCATCGAAGAGTCGGCCGAGGCCCCGGTCGACATCGTCCAGATCCTCAAGGACCGCAAGGTCGACGTTCTGGTCTGCTACCTGCCCGTCGGCTCCGAGGTCGCTGCGAAGTTCTACGCGCAGTGCGCCATCGACGCCAAGGTCGCGTTCGTCAACGCCCTCCCGGTCTTCATCGCCGGCACCAAGGAGTGGGCGGACAAGTTCACCGAGGCCGGTGTCCCGATCGTCGGCGACGACATCAAGTCGCAGGTCGGCGCCACCATCACGCACCGCGTGATGGCGAAGCTCTTCGAGGACCGGGGCGTCGTCCTGGACCGCACGATGCAGCTGAACGTCGGCGGCAACATGGACTTCAAGAACATGCTTGAGCGTGAGCGCCTTGAGTCCAAGAAGATCTCCAAGACGCAGGCCGTCACCTCGCAGATCCGCGACCGCGATCTCGGCGCCGACAACGTCCACATCGGCCCGTCGGACTACGTGGCCTGGCTGGACGACCGCAAGTGGGCGTACGTGCGCCTTGAGGGCCGCGCCTTCGGTGACGTTCCTCTGAACCTTGAGTACAAGCTTGAGGTGTGGGACTCCCCGAACTCGGCCGGGGTCATCATCGACGCCGTCCGCGCCGCGAAGATCGCCAAGGACCGCGGCATCGGCGGCCCGATCCTCTCGGCGTCCTCGTACTTCATGAAGTCCCCGCCGGTCCAGTACTTCGACGACGAGGCCCGCGACAACGTCGAGAAGTTCATCAGGGGCGACGTCTCCAACTGACGCCACCTGAGCAGGGTCTCCCGTCCGGTTCAGACCGAATCCGGACGAGCGGCCCCAGGTATGTCGGCGCGGCGCAGCCGGGAGCGGTAACGCTCCTGACCTCCCGCACTGTTGAGGGTCCCCGGGCAATCCGCCCGGGGACCCTCAACGTATGTGACCCTTGCTCCCATGCCCGTCGTGCGCGACCTGCGCGTTCTCCTGCGCCTTCGGAACTTCCGCCGCCTGCTGGCCGTACGGGTGCTGTCCCAGTCGGCCGACGGCGTCTATCAGGTGGCGCTCGCGACACATGTGGTCTTCTCCCCGGAGAAACAGACATCGGCGGGCGCCATCGCCTCCGCCATGGCCGTGCTCCTGCTGCCCTACTCGCTCATCGGCCCGTTCGCCGGAGTACTGCTGGACCGCTGGCCCCGCCGCCAGGTCTTCCTCTACGGCAATCTGTTGCGCGCTGGGCTCGCGTGCTGCACCGCCCTCCTGATCCTGGGCTCCGCCCCGGACTGGCTCTTCTACGCCTCGGCCCTGTGCGTCACCGCCGTCAACCGCTTCGTCCTGGCCGGCCTCTCCGCCGCGCTGCCGCGCGTCGTCGACCGGGAACGGCTGGTGCTGGCCAACTCCATCTCCCCGACCGCGGGCACCCTCGCCGCGACAGCAGGCGGTGGCCTCGCCTTCGTCGTACGGCTGCTGCTGTCCGACTCCGACGCGGCGGTGGTGCTGCTGGGCGCGGGGCTCTACCTCGCCTCCGCGGTGGCGTCCCTGACCCTTGCGGCCGGGCTCCTCGGCCCGGAGTGGGGCAGCGGCCGGCTCCCCCTGCGCAGGGCTCTGGCCGCGACCGCCCGCGGTCTCGGTGACGGGCTGCGCCATCTGGCGGACCGCAAGCCCGCCGCACGGGCGCTCGCCGCCATAACGGTGATCCGCTTCTGCTACGGGGCGCTGACGGTAACGGTCCTGATGCTGTGCCGGTACGCCTGGGCGGACACCGAGGCCCATGGGCTGGCGCTGCTCGGGCTGGCGGTGGGAGTGTCCGGTGCGGGGTTCTTCGCCGCGGCGGTGCTCTCCCCGTGGGCCGTGGCACGGCTCGGGCGGTTCCGCTGGATGACGGTGTGCGCGGCGGCCGCGGCCGCCCTCGTACCGGCGCTGGGGCTGTGGTTCACTCCCATGCCGATGCTCGTCGCCGCGTTCGTGCTCGGCCTCGTCACCCAGGGGGCGAAGATCGCGACGGACACCGTGGTGCAGACCTCGGTGGACGACGACTTCCGCGGCCGGGTGTTCTCCCTCTACGACGTGCTGTTCAACGTGGCCTTCGTGGCCGCGGCCGGCGTCGCCGCCCTCCTGCTGCCTCCTGACGGCAAGTCGACCACGGTGGTGATCGGAGTGGCCGCGCTCTACGCCTTGGTGGCCATGGCCCTGCACCGCTGGAGCCGAACCGTTGAGGTCGTATAGCGTGCGCGCGTCCAAGAAGGGCCTTCCTCGCGGTGCGCAACCTCATCATCATCGTGGTGGCGCTCGGCGCGCTGGCGGGACTCAAGTTCGGCTGGGACAAGATATTCGAGTCCGACGCCAAGGCCGCAGCGGTGGGCGACTGCCTGGAGAACAAGGGCACCAACCTCAGCCCGGACATGGAATCCGCTGACTGCGGTTCGAACGCCGCCGAGTTCAAGGTCGTCGCAGTACACGACGACACCTCCGATACCGATCTGTGTGACGCGAAGAAGTACGTCGCGTACACCGAGACCTCCGGCAGCCGGAAGAGCCGGAGCAGCGTGGTGCTCTGCCTCATGCCAGTCAAGCCTGGCGGCTGATCCTCCGGCAGCTCGTACGACGAGGGCGCTGTTTCACGTGAAACAGCGCCCTCGTCGTACGAGTTGTCGGTCATGTTTCACGTGAAACATGACCGACAACTCCCCCGGCCGTGCCGTCTGACGGAAGTCAGCCCTGCGATTCCCACCACTTCTTGAGCTCCGCCACTGCCTCGCCATGCCCCATCGGCCCGTTCTCCAGGCGCAGTTCGAGCAGGAACGCATACGCCTTGCCGATGACCGGTCCGGGCCCCACGCCCAGGATCTGCATGATCTCGTTGCCGTCCAAGTCCGGACGGATCGCGTCGAGCTCTTCCTTGTCCTGCAGCTGCGCGATGCGCTCCTCCAGCGCGTCATAGGTCCGCGAGAGGGCGGATGCCTTGCGCTTGTTGCGCGTGGTGCAGTCCGAGCGGGTGAGTTTGTGCAGCCGTTCCAGCAGCGGGCCGGCGTCACGCACATAGCGGCGGACCGCCGAGTCGGTCCACTCCCCGTCGCCGTACCCGTGGAAGCGCAGATGCAGCTCCACCAGCTTCGAGACGTCCTTGACCATGTCGTTGGAGTACTTGAGGTCGGCCATCCGCTTCTTGACCATCTTGGCGCCCACCACCTCGTGGTGGTGGAACGAGACCCGACCGTCCTTCTCGAAGCGCCGGGTCCTCGGCTTGCCGATGTCGTGGAGAAGCGCGGCAAGACGCAGAACGAGGTCCGGGCCGTCCTCCTCCAGGTCGATCGCCTGCTCCAGAACGGTCAGGGAGTGCTCGTACACGTCCTTGTGACGGTGATGCTCGTCACTTTCGAGCTGGAGCGCGGGGAGCTCGGGAAGGACCTTTTGTGCCAGCCCCGTGTCGACAAGGAGCGCCAGCCCCTTCCGGGGGTGCGCGGAGAGAAGGAGCTTGTTGAGCTCCTCACGGACCCGCTCGGCGGAGACGATCTCGATCCGCCCCGCCATTTCCGTCATCGCCTCGACCACATCGGGAGCCACTTCGAAGTCCAGCTGCGCGGCGAAGCGTGCGGCTCGCAGCATGCGCAGCGGGTCGTCGGAGAACGATTCCTCCGGGGTTCCGGGGGTGCGCAGGACGCGCTCCGACAGGTCCTCGATGCCGCCGTGGGGGTCGATGAAGTCCTTCTGCGGCAGCGCGACGGCCATCGCGTTGACCGTGAAGTCACGTCGGACGAGGTCGTCCTCGATCGAGTCACCGTAGGAAACTTCCGGCTTGCGTGAGGTCCGGTCGTACGCCTCTGACCGGTATGTGGTGACTTCGATCTGGTAGCCGTCCTTCTGGGCGCCCACCGTGCCAAAGGCGATCCCGACCTCCCACACCGAGTCCGCCCAGGGCCGGACGATCTTCAGGACCTCCTCAGGACGGGCGTCGGTCGTGAAGTCCAGGTCGTTCCCGAGCCTGCCCAGAAGTGCGTCCCGGACCGAGCCCCCGACCAGGGCGAGACTGAATCCGGCATCCTGGAATCGGCGGGCGAGATCGTCGGCGACCGGGGACACCCGGAGCAGTTCACTGACTGCGCGGTGCTGCACCTGGGTCAGGACACTGGCGTTGTCTTCATTGGCATTCGGCACAACAGAAAAGGGTACGTGCCCGGACCGGCCCGGACGTCATGGTTTCCTTCAGCCCTGCGAGACTCTCCCGATCATGTGCCGTACTCCCAGCACTTAGCCACCGCGCACATCGTTACCATGCGTGGACGCAGCAACGGACGACGATCGACAGCAGCTCACGACGACGAGGGACGGGTAGGCGCGTGGCCGAGGCGGCAGACTTCCAGGGGATGGATCCCTCTCCTGCCCGCCGGTGGCTGCGGCGCACAGCCACCGTGCTTGCCGGGGCTCCGCTCTTCGCCGCCCTGCTGGCGGGGGTGACCGCTCCGGCGGCGCAGGCCGGGGCGCCGGACAAGGCCCCGACGGGCTCCGCCACGGTCGCGGTGTCCCTGGACACGGTGACTCCGAGTGCCCCGGTGAAGGGGGACACCCTCACCGTCTCCGGCACCCTGACCAACAAGAGCAAAGAGACCGTCACCGCGGCTCAGGTCGACCTGCGCGTGGGCCCCCGGCTCTACAGCAGGACATCGATCGACACGGCCAACCGGCGCAGGGGATATCTGCCCGGCGCCGACCCGTCTCCGGTCGGCGGCAAGTACACGGTCAAGATCACCAAGCTGCCCTCCGGGATCAGCCAGGACTTCACCCTGTCCGTGCCCGTCAGCAAACTGGGGCTCGGGGACGACGGGGTGTACCAGCTCGGCGTCACCCTGTCGGGCCGCACGCCCCATGCCCTGTACGACCAGGTGCTCGGGATCAAGCGGACGTTCCTCCCGTGGCAGAGCGAGGACCGCGACTCCAAGCCCCGGATCAGTTACGCCTGGCCCCTGATCGCAGCGGCGCACCTCACCGCGGAGACCGGTTCGGACTCCCAGCAGACCCCGGTGTTCGCCGACGACGAGCTGGCCGCCGAGATCGCGCCGGGCGGCCGCCTGGAGCAGATGGTGTCGCTGGGCAGCCAGCTGCCTGTGACGTGGGTCATCGACCCGGACCTGCTGGCCAGCGTCGACGCGATGACACGGGACTACCGGGTCAAGTCGGGCGACACCACGATCGCCGGTACGAATCAGAACGTGGCCAAGCAGTGGCTCGCCTCGCTGGAAGCGGCGGTGACCGAGGGCAAGGTCATCGCGCTGCCGTTCGGGGATCCCGATCTGGCATCGATCGCGCACCGCGGCAAGAACGTGTCGGGCACCCTGAGCCACCTCCAGAACGCCAGCGAGGTGGCCGTGACGACGGTGCAGACGATCCTGCATCGGAAGCCGTCGACGGACTTCGCGTGGCCGGTCGACGGTGCCATCGACCCGTCGATCGTGGACGTCGCCACATCGGCCGGCGCCCACAACGTGATCTCCCGCAGCGACAGCCTCCAGGAGAGCGGCGGCCTGGTGTACACGCCCGCCGCCGCCCGGCCGATCGGCGGCGGCACGACCGCCGTGGTCTCCGACGCCCGGCTCTCCACCGCCTTCCAGGGCGATATGACGAAGGCCGGGGACTCCACGCTCGCCGTGCAGAAGTTCCTCGCCCTCACGCTCTCGCTGGCCGAGCAGGACACGGACAAGGACCGAAACGTCGTCGTCGCGCCCCAGCGGATGCCTACGGTCGCCCAGGCCCAGACGATGGCCCGCGCCCTGCACGCCCTCGACGACGACCGCTGGACGCAGTCCCAGGGGCTGATCCAGGCGGCCGAGGCGAAGCCCGACGCGAAGGCGACCACCCAGGTCCCCCGGACGTCGCGGTATCCGAAGAAGCTGCGCAGCCAGGAGCTGCCCACCCAGGCCTTCCAGGACATCAAGTCCACCCAGGCCTCCCTCAACAACTTCCAGGTCATCCTCACCCAGCCCGAGCGCGTGGTGACCCCCTTCGGCAACGCGGTCAACCGGTCCATGTCGACGTCGTGGCGGGGCAGGCCGCTGGAGGCCCAGCAGTACCGGGATTCGGTGCGCACCTATCTGCAGGGCCTCGTCAACGAGGTCCAGCTGATCTCGAAGTCGGATGTCACCCTGTCCGGGCGGAGCGCCACGATCCCGGTGACGGTGCAGAACAGGCTGTTGCAGGACGTCGACCACCTGGTGCTGCGGCTGAAGTCGGAGAACGCGACGCGGCTCGAGCTGAACGACGGCGGTGCCGTGGCGGAGCAGCCGATCCAGATCGCCGGGGGTCACAGCCAGTCCGTGAAGTTCGACGCCGCGGCCAACATCAACGGCCAGGTCCAGATGACCGCCCAGCTGTACACAGAGGACGGCACACCGTACGGCGCGGAGATGAACTTCACCGTGAAGGTGTCCGAGCTGACGCCGACCGTACTTCTCGTGATCGCCGGCGGACTGCTGCTGCTGGTCCTCGCCGGCATCAGGATGTATGCACACCGCAAGCGCGCGAACGCGGGCGGCGCGGCGGGCGACGACGGCAGTGAACCCGAGCAGCCGAGTGACCCGACGCCGGACACCGGCCCCGAAAGCACGGAGCCGTCTGGCACGGGTGAGAAAGTGGACCGTTGAGCGATGTCTGTCGTGGCCGGTCGGCCGGGGACGATGAGGTGGGGTTTCGATGAACGCGCCGTACGACGGTGATCGCGGTCAGGGTACGGGCGGAGCTGGGTCTTCCGGCGGTCCTCCCGTGCCCCCTGGGCCGGAGCAGGTGCCACCGGCACCCGATCCGTATCTGCAGGCCGCGTACGACTACGACCCCTACCGGGCGCAGGACCTCTCGGCGCAGGATCCGGTGAGCGAGGCCCTGTACGACCGTGCGGCGCATCCGCCGCCGCCTCCCGGCACCTACCAGCAGCCGCAGCCGCTCTACCAGCAGCCGCCTGCCGCCCCGTACCCCCCCGACCCGCGGATCTGGGCGCAAACCCCGCCGCCCGAGCCCGACGGCCCGTCCCGCCACCTGCCGTACGGCGACGACGCGGCGACCACCCAGTTCGTCGGCGTGGACGATCTCGTCACCCAGGCATCGGCGGGGCGCGGCGAACCCGACGCGTTCGCTCACCTCTTCCGGGACCAGGAGGGCCCGGCGGGCCCCCCCGGCCAGGACCGGCCCGAGCCGGCCCCCGCGCCCGTACCGCCGAAGTCCGGCGGCCGGGCCTCCGGGCTGCTGAAGTCCAGTGCGGTCATGGCGGCCGGCACCCTCGTCTCACGGCTCACCGGATTCGTACGCAGCCTGGTGATCACCGCGGCGCTCGGCGCGGCCCTGCTCGGCGACAGCTTCACCATCGCCTACACGCTGCCGACGATGATCTACATCCTCACCGTGGGCGGCGGCCTCAACTCGGTGTTCGTCCCCCAGCTCGTCCGCTCCATGAAGGACGACGAGGACGGCGGCGAGGCCTACGCGAACCGGCTGCTGACCCTGGTGATGGTCGCGCTCGGTGTGATCGTCGCCCTGGCGGTCTTCGCCGCGCCCTGGCTAATCCGGCTGATGTCGGACACGATCGCCAGCGACCCGGCCGCGAACAACGTGGCCACCACCTTCGCCCGGTACTGCCTGCCCACCATCTTCTTCATGGGTGTGCACGTCGTGATGGGCCAGATCCTGAACGCCCGCGGGAAGTTCGGCGCGATGATGTGGACCCCGGTCCTCAACAACATCGTCATGATCTTCACCTTCGGGATGTTCATCTGGGTCTACGGCACCTCCCACGAATCCCACATGGGCGTCCAGACGATCCCGCCGGAGGGCGTCCGGCTGCTGGGCATCGGCACCCTGCTCGGCCTGATCGTCCAGGCCCTCGCCATGATCCCGTACCTGCGCGAGGCCGGATTCCGGTTCCGCCCGCGCTTCGACTGGAGGGGCCACGGGCTCGGCAAGACGGTCAAGCTGGCCAAGTGGACGGTCCTGTTCGTCCTGGCCAACCAGGCCGGTGTCCTCGTCGTCACGCAGCTCGCGACCTCCGCCGGCAAGGAGTCCGGCAGGAACGGTGCCGGTTTCCTGGCCTACTCCAACGCCCAGCTGATCTGGGGCATGCCCCAGGCGATCATCACCGTCTCGGTCATGGCCGCCCTGCTGCCCCGCATCTCCCGTGCCGCCCACGACAACGACCCGGGCGCGGTCCGCGACGACATCTCGCAGGGCCTGCGCAACTCCGCCGTGGCCATCGTGCCGGTCGCCTTCACCTTCCTCGCCCTGGGCGTTCCGATTTCCACCCTGCTGTACGCCTCCACCGGCCCCGAGGCCGCCCGTTCCATGGGCTACATCCTGATGGCGTTCGGCCTCGGGCTGATCCCCTACTCAGTGCAGTACGTGGTGCTGCGAGGGTTCTACGCGTACGAGGACACCCGCACCCCCTTCTACAACACCGTCATCGTCGCCCTGGTCAACGCGGCCGCCTCGGCCATCTGCTACGTCGTCCTGCCCGCCCAGTGGGCGGTGGTCGGCATGGCAGCCTCGTACGGCCTCGCCTACGCCGTCGGCGTCGGTATCGCATGGCGCCGGCTTCGCGACCGTCTGGGCGGCGACCTGGACGGCGCCCACGTCCTGCGCACCTACGCCCGGCTCTGCCTCGCCGCGATCCCCGCGGCAGTGCTCGGCGGCGGAGTCGGATTCGCCCTTCTCCACGCGCTCGGCGACGGCGCATCGGGCTCGCTTCTCGCGCTGGTCTGCGGTGGGATCGTGCTGCTGGGTGTCTTCGTCGTCGCGGCGAAGCGGATGCGGATCGAAGAGATCGACGGCATGGTCGGCATGATCCGGGGACGACTCGGCCGCTGAAGATCACCGGCCCGCACAACCATCTCCGGTCCCTGCGTGTCGTGCATGGTGCCGGAGTATGGGCACAATTGGCGTGACTGTGCAGAGCTGGCTGGCATCGCGCAACGGATGGGGAGGCAGGAACGACGGTGGCGGAACGTAGCACGGCTGCCGTTGACGTGGCCGACAACAGCGGCGACAAGCCGCTGTCCGCCAAGGCGGACGAGGCCACGACCGACGGCACGGCAGAAGCCCAGGATTCAACGGGCGCAGGCCCCCAGGAAGCGGTGGACGAACCGGTGGACGCCGACGCCACCATGTCTTCCCCTGATCTGCACAGCGGTCACAAACTCGCCGGGCGCTACCGGCTGGAGGAGTGCGTCACCCGTCTGGACGGGTTCAGCAGCTGGCGCGCCGTCGATGAGAAACTGCGCCGCGCGGTGGGCGTCCATCTCCTCCCCGCAGACCACCCGAGAGCCCGTTCCGTGCTGGCCGCGGCCCGTTCCTCCGCGCTGCTTGGCGACCCCCGCTTCGTGCAGGTCCTCGACGCCGTGGAGGAGAACGACCTCGTCTACGTCGTCCACGAATGGCTTCCGGACGCCACCGAGCTCACCGCGCTGCTGGGCGCGGGACCGATGGACGCCCACGACGCCTACCAGCTCGTCAGCCAGATCTCCCAGGCCATGGCAGCCGCGCACCGCGAGGGACTGGCCCATCTGCGGCTCACTCCCGGCGCGGTGCTCCGCAGCTCCTCCGGTCAGTACCGGATCCGCGGTCTCGCGGTGAACGCGGCACTGCGCGGCATCACCTCCGAGGGCCCCCAGCGCGCCGACACCGAAGCGATCGGCGCCCTGCTCTACGCCGCGCTGACCCAGCGCTGGCCGTACGAGAGCGACGCCTACGGCCTCACAGGGCTCCCCAAGGGCGTGGGCCTGATCCCGCCCGACCAGGTTCGGGCCGGCGTCCACCGCGGCCTCTCCGAGATCGCCATGCGGGCGCTCGCCAACGACGGTGCCACGGCCTCCCGTCAGGAGCAGCCGTGCACCACGCCCGACGAACTGGCCAAGGCCGTCGCGGCAATGCCGCGTATCCGCCCGCCCGAGCCCACGTTCACCGCACCGCCCGAATACCAGCGGACGACCTACCAGCAGGGCACCTACGGCCGCCCGGCCGGACCCGGTACCCCGCCCACCCAGACCGTGCACGTCGTACCGCCGCCCCCGCTCCAAAGCCGCACGGGCAGGGCGCTCAAGTGGGCCGTCTCCGCACTACTCATCGCCGCGCTGGGCCTCGGCAGCTGGCAGCTCGCGGAGACCCTCCTGGACCACGACAACAAGTCCGACAACCCGGGCACGACGCAGAGCAACCCGGACGGGGACAAGGGCGCTGGCGAACAGGCGGCACCGAAAACGCTGGCCATCCACACCGCCAGTGAGTTCTCTCCGGACGGGTCCCCGCAGAACACCGGCGGGGTGGGAAGCACCTACGACAAGGACAGTGCGTCGTTCTGGCGCACCAAGACCTACTACGACGGTCCGACCCTGGCCCCGTTCAAGCAGGGTGTCGGCATCGTTTACGATCTCGGCTCGCCCCAGAACGTCTCCGGCGCTTCCATTTCGCTCCGGTACGGAGGCGATCACACCACCATCTCGCTGTATGCAGTGGACTCGCTGGCACCCACGGAGCCCGTCAGTTCGATGAGGAAGATCGCTACGTCGGAGGCTTCGAGCACCATGACGAAGCCTCAGGCGGAGAGCCCTCAGAAGACGCGCTACGTACTTCTCTGGGTTACCGCCGTACCGCACGCCGCAAGCGATCAGTACAGCCAGGCCGGGTACAAGCAAGCCATAACCGATGTCTCGTTCCTGGGGACATCCCCGTAGCGATCGGAGAACAGCGGAGCGGCGGGATCGGTCTCCCGCACTTACCTCATCCTGCCGGCGGACTACCTGTACGGTCGTGGACAAACGAAGGGGGGATCGTGGCGCCAATGGCTGATGACCTTCGTTCGAACACCGACCAGGATCTGTTGGCTCAGCACGTAGCCGGTGACCCCGATGCCTTCGGTGAGCTCGCACGACGTCATCGCGACCGGCTGTGGGCCGTGGCGCTGCGCACGCTGGGCGACCGCGAGGAAGCGGCCGACGCCGTGCAGGACGCCCTCGTCTCCGCCTTTCGCGCCGCCCACACCTTCCGCGGCCAGTCCGCCGTGACCACCTGGCTGCACCGCATCACCGTCAACGCCTGTCTCGACCGGGTCCGCAAGGCGTCCTCCCGGAAGACCTCTCCCGTCAACGACCCGGAGCGGCTCGACCAGCTTCTGGAGCCGCACGAGTCCGCCGAGGCGCCGGCCGAGCGGCAGGACCTGCACCGCGAACTGTTCGCGGCCCTCGCCACCCTCCCCGCCGAGCAGCGTGCGGCCCTCGTCCTCGTCGATATGCAGGGGTATCCGGTGGCAGAGGCAGGTCGCATCCTCGACGTGCCTGTCGGCACTGTGAAGAGCCGCTGCGCCCGGGGCCGCGCCAGACTGGCCCCGCTGCTCACACATCTCCGCGGGGAAGCCGGGAGCAGCGTCGAGCGGGAGGCAGGACGGAACCGGACGGCGAGAACATCCGTCCCACCGGCAGCGGGGCCCCGAGACGCGGGAACAAGCGATCCAGCTGGAGTGAAGGGCGGAGGTGGACGCACATGACATCGACAACCGACGCGACCCAGCACCCGGACGTCTCAGAGATCTCGGACCTCACCGAAGGCGTACTCTCAGCACCCCGCACCGCTGATGTCCGCCGCCACGTGGACGGCTGCGAGCTCTGCTCCGACGTCCAGGCCTCGCTGGAGGAGATCCGCAGCCTGTTGGGCTCCATGCCTGCCCCGCAGGCCATGCCCATCGACATAGCGGACCGCATCGACGCCGCCCTCGCCGCCGAAGCGCGTGCCGTTGCCGGCGCATCCGGCCGGGAGGCGGAAGGTTCACGCGCGAAGACAGATGTCTCACATGACGCGGAGGCAGATGTTTCACGTGAAACAGAGCCGGCCGCCACCGGGCAGGAGCTCGCGGACCGCCCGGCCGGGCATGCACGTGCCGCCACCGGTCCCGGCCGTCGCCCGGCGCGGCGACGCCGCCGCAGGGCGGTACTCGGTACCGCGCTGGGAGCCGCCGTCGTCGGTGTGAGCGTCTTCCTGCTACAGAACGTCCCCACGTCACACAACTCCGCCGACGTCAGTGCCTCGGACCACGGAACCAGCGCCAAGAAGTCCGACTCGCAGGCGTTCTCGCAGTCCACGGTCCAGGAGCGTGTCCACAGTCTTCTGCGCTCCGGCACGCACCCGTCGGATCCATCGAAGTCAGCGGGCCAGGACCAGGCACCTTCGATGGACACGAAGTCCTCGCCGGAGACCGAGCCTCCCGGCTCGGCATCGCCGCAGGCGCCGCTTCGGGCTCCCGTGGTGACCGTCCCTTCCTGTGTAGAGCGGGGGATAGGGCGGAACACCGCCGTCCTCGCTGTCGAGAAGGGCACCTACCAAGGTGCTGACGCCTTCCTCGTCGTCCTTCCGCACCCCACCGACACGACCCGGGTCGAGGCCTATGTCGTCGATGCCGCATGCGTCGGTGCGGACCCCGCAGCCAAGGGGAAGCTCCTGTTGACGCACGCCTACGCCCGCCCCTGAACATCACGCCGATGCCGCCCCGGGCACGTCGGGAATGCATCCCCCGTAGGATCCGTTGGGTGGGGTGAGAGTCGTTGAACCGACCCCCAGTAGGCGTGGACAGTAGGCAGTCTGCAGAGACGAGGAAGAAACCCGTGAGCGACGTGCGTAATGTGATCATCATCGGCTCAGGCCCAGCGGGCTACACAGCCGCGCTGTACACCGCGCGCGCCTCTCTGAAGCCGCTGGTCTTCGAGGGCGCCGTCACCGCCGGTGGCGCGCTGATGAACACGACCGACGTGGAGAACTTCCCCGGATTCCAGGACGGAATCATGGGCCCGGAGCTCATGGACAACATGCGCGCCCAGGCCGAGCGGTTCGGTGCCGAGCTGGTCCCCGACGACGTGATCTCCGTAGACCTCACCGGTGACATCAAGACCGTCACCGACACCGCGGGAACGGTGCACCGCGCCAAGGCCGTCATCGTCACCACCGGGTCGCAGCACCGCAAGCTCGGTCTGCCCAACGAGGACGCCCTCTCCGGACGCGGCGTCTCCTGGTGCGCGACCTGCGACGGGTTCTTCTTCAAGGACCAGGACATCGCCGTGGTCGGCGGCGGCGACACCGCGATGGAGGAGGCAACGTTCCTCTCCCGCTTCGCCAAGTCAGTCACCATCGTCCACCGCCGCGACTCTCTGCGGGCCTCCAAGGCCATGCAGGACCGCGCCTTCGCAGACCCGAAGATCAAGTTCGCCTGGGACAGCGAGGTCGCCGGGGTGCACGGCGAGCAGAAGCTGTCCGGTCTGACCCTGCGCAACACCAAGACCGGTGAGACCTCCGAGCTCCCCGTTACCGGCCTGTTCATCGCAGTCGGCCATGACCCGCGCACCGAGCTCTTCAAGGGCCAGCTCGACCTCGACGACGAGGGCTACCTCAAGGTCCAGGCTCCCTCGACGCGTACGAACCTCATTGGTGTCTTCGGCGCAGGCGATGTCGTTGACCACACCTACCGGCAGGCCATCACCGCTGCTGGCACCGGCTGCTCCGCCGCACTCGACGCCGAGCGCTTCCTTGCCGCGCTTGCCGACGACGAGAACGCCGCCGCAGCCACCGTCTGATCCAAGCCTCACCCACACCCCCGCGAAGTTAAGGAGGCCGCCGTGGCCGGCGCGCTGAAGAACGTGACTGACGACTCGTTCGACGAGGTCGTCCTGAAGAGCGACAAGCCCGTACTGGTGGACTTCTGGGCTGCCTGGTGCGGTCCGTGCCGCCAGATCGCCCCCTCCCTGGAGGCAATCGCGGCTGAGCACGGCGACCGGATCGAGATCGTCAAGCTCAACATCGACGAGAACCCGGCCACCGCTGCCAAGTACGGCGTCATGTCCATCCCGACGCTGAACGTCTACCAGGACGGCGAGGTCGCCAAGACCATCGTCGGCGCCAAGCCGAAGGCCGCGATCCTTCGCGACCTCGAAGGCTTCATCGCCGAATAAGGCAGAACCGCTGCCTGATGTTTCACGTGAAACGGGCCCACCCCTCGGGGTGGGCCCGTTTCACGTTTCACGGCACCTACATGCGGCGCCTCTGTGGGCCGACCGAATCACAGCGGGCGCAACACCGGCTCCTTCTGGACCGCACCCAGCAGCCGGTCCAACGCCAGCTCTACGTCCTCTTTCCACGAGAGGGTCGTACGCAGCTCCAGCCGCAGCCGCGGATGAGACGGATGCGTTCGTACGGTCTTGAAGCCCACTGCCAGCAGATGATCCGCGGGCAGCACACAGGCAGGTTCCTTCCAACGGGCGTCCGCGAACGCTTCGATCGCCTTGAATCCCCGACTGAGCAGATCCTTGGCAACGGTCTGCACCATGACCCGTCCGAGACCCTGCCCCTGGTACCCCGGCAGGATCAAGGCAGTCATCAGCTGAACTGCGTCGGGGGAGACCGGACTGGTCGGAAAGGACGAAGCCCTCGGGACGTAGGCCGGCGGTGCGTAGAGCACGAAGCCGACCGGAACATCATCGACGTAGACAACACGGCCGCAGGACCCCCACTCCAGCAGGACACCGGAGATCCAGGCCTCCTTCTCCGCCCCTGGCCTACCGGCCTTGACCGCGGCCGCCCCGCGCACCGGATCAAGTTCCCAGAACACACAGGAACGACAGCGGTCGGGCAGATCAGGGAGGTTGTCCAGCGTGAGCGGTGCGAGCCGACGCCCCATGAAGGCTGTTCCTCACTTCCCTCGTCCGCCGCATCGCATGCGACGGGCGGTGCACTCCGTTCGCGGAGACGGGTCAACTGGATGTGGCCTACCACAACGCATCGTATCCACGACGGGATCAAGCTGACACCGAGAGAGAGCAAAGGGCGGGCTGGGTTCCGTCCTACCGGAACACAACCCGCCCAGAGTCGATCAGAACGTCAGCTCTCGTCTTCCTCGGCCGGCTCCTCCGCCGGACTGCGATCCAGCACACGGCCTTCACCGGGAGCGAGGCTGCCGAGGATGCGGTCCAGATCCTCCATAGACGCGAACTCGACGACGATCTTCCCCTTCTTCTGACCGAGGTCGACCTTCACCCGGGTCTCGAAGCGGTCCGAGAGCCTGGATGCCAGATCGGACAGCGCCGGCGACAGCCGGCCGCCGGCTCGCGGCCCCTTCGCCTTGGAGGCGCTCGTGGGCCTGGAGCCCATGAGCGTCACGATCTCCTCGACCGCACGCACCGAGAGGCCCTCGGCCACGATGCGGTGTGCCAGATTGTCCTGCTCCTCGGAGTCGTCCACCGAAAGCAGCGCACGTGCGTGTCCAGCCGAGAGCACCCCGGCAGCGACCCGTCGCTGCACCGGAGGCGACAGCCTCAGCAGACGCAAGGTGTTGGACACCTGCGGCCGGGAACGCCCGATGCGGTCGGCCAGCTGGTCATGCGTGCACTTGAACTCCTTGAGCAGCTGGTCGTACGCAGCCGCCTCCTCCAACGGGTTGAGCTGAGCCCGGTGAAGGTTTTCCAGGAGCGCGTCCAGGAGGAGCTTCTCGTCATCCGTGGCCCGGACGATGGAGGGGATCCGCTCCAGACCTGCTTCACGGCAGGCCCTCCAGCGCCGCTCGCCCATGATGAGCTCGAAGCGGTCGGCGCCGGTCTGCCGCACGACGACCGGCTGAAGGAGGCCGACCTCCTTGATGGAGGTCACCAGCTCGGCAAGCGCGTCCTCGTCGAAGACCTCTCGGGGCTGACGCGGGTTCGGCGTGATGGAGTCGAGCAGGATCTCGGCGAAGTACGCCCCCGCCACCTCACTCGGTCCGTCAGCCCCGGCCGAATCCGAAACAGGGGCACTCGGCTCCGGCACCGCACCGAGCGAGGTCACCTTGGCGGCCGCCACTCCCCGCTCGGCCGTCATGACCGGAGCCGTCCCGGCAGGGGACGCACCGGACCGGGTCGACGAGACCGGCTTCTCCTGCGGAGCGGCGGGAATCAGGGCACCGAGCCCTCGCCCCAACCCTCTACGACGCTCACTCACTGGATCCCCTCCGAAGTGTTCTGCTGACTGTTCCGACTGCCCGTGTGGGCCTGCTGCGCCTCGTAATGCAACCCCACCCCGCGCAGAGCGATCTCACGTGCCGCCTCAAGATACGACAAGGAACCACTGGACCCTGGATCGTAGGTGAGCACGGTCTGCCCGTAGCTCGGCGCCTCGGAGATCCGCACCGAGCGCGGAATGCTGGTGCGCAGCACCTCCTTGCCGAAGTGGGTGCGCACCTCCTCCGCGACCTGCGACGCGAGCCTGGTCCGGCCGTCGTACATGGTGAGCAGGATCGTCGACACATGGAGCTCTGGGTTGAGGTGCCCCCGCACGAGGTCGACGTTGCGCAGCAGCTGCCCAAGCCCTTCCAGCGCGTAGTACTCGCACTGGATCGGGATCAGCACCTCGGCACCGGCCACCAGGGCGTTGACGGTCAGGAGACCGAGTGAGGGCGGGCAGTCGATCAGGATGTAGTCCAGCGGCTGCTCGTAAGCCTGGATCGCCCGCTGGAGTCGACTCTCCCGCGCCACCAGCGACACCAACTCGATCTCCGCACCGGCGAGATCGATGGTCGCTGGGGCGCAGAAGAGACCTTCGACGTCCGGCACGGGTTGAACCACGTCGGAGAGCGGCTTGCTCTCTACCAGAACGTCGTAGATCGACGGGACCTCGGCGTGGTGGTCGATTCCCAGCGCCGTGGAGGCGTTCCCCTGCGGGTCCAGGTCGACCACCAGGACACGAGCACCGTGGAGGGCTAGTGACGCGGCAAGGTTGACCGTCGAGGTGGTCTTGCCCACCCCGCCCTTCTGGTTGGCCACCACCATGACGCGCGTCTGGTCAGGTCTCGGCAGCCCCTCGCCGGCGCGGCCGAGAGCCTCGACCGCCAGCTGGGCCGCGCGACCGATGGGTGTGTCGTCCATCGGTGGCGGTGTTTCACGTGAAACACCATCCACCGCCGATTCGGATCGGGGGCCGGGGACCGGATCGGTCATCGGTCCCGCGATGTTGGCGTCGGACCGCAAGGATTCACTCTCCTCGACTTCAGGCTCGCAATGAGCAGAGCCTGCCATGCTTTCGGGGTCGCGAACCAGCGAGGCCCGCTCTTCTGTGGACGAATCCACTTCTGTGGACAACTCCGTAGCCCTAACGGGCCTGCGATGGCGAGGCGCGGCAGCCGCACGACCGCGGCTGATAATTCCATGCAGCAGAGAGCGACGTTTCACGTGAAACACGATGCCCCTGCAGCGTAGCTACAGGGGCACGACACTCCGCACGGGGTACGTACACCTCCCCGTGCGAGGCATCCCCAATACACCCATCAAACGGTGCGTAACGGTCATGTGCACAGGATGTCGGATGGATCAGCGGCGACGGCGTGTTCGGCTGACCCTCGCGGCCTTGGCTCTCTTTGCGGCGAACCTCACACCACCAGGACTCTCGCCCACCACCACACGCACCACGGTGGACATCGGGTCAACGATGCCCTCACCCACCTGTAGCACCTCGGTCTCCAGCACCCCCAGCTTGCTCAGGGCCGCCCGCGCGCCATTGATCTCCTCCTCTGCGGTATCGCCCTTGAGCGCCAGCATCTCGCCGTACGGGCGAAGCAGTGGCACTCCCCAGCCCGCCAAGCGGTCCAGCGGGGCCACTGCCCGAGCCGTCACCACGTGGACCGGCTGCAGCGTCCCCAGGACCTCCTCGGCCCGGCCGCGGACAACCGTCACATGATCAAGCCCCAAGAGCTCGACGACCTCCTGGAGGAAGTTCGTCCGCCGCAGCAACGGCTCCAGCAGGGTGATCTTCAGATCCGGCCGCACAAGCGCCAGCGGAATGCCCGGAAGTCCGGCACCCGAGCCCACATCGCAGACCGTGACGCCGTCAGGGACGACCTCGGAGAGCACCGCACAGTTCAGCAGGTGCCGCTCCCACAGCCGCGGCACCTCGCGCGGACCGATGAGCCCGCGCTTGACCCCCGCATCGGCCAGCAGTTCCGCGTACCGGACGGCCTCGGGAAAACACTCACCGAACACCTCCCGGGCCTCGTCGGGCGCCTGGGGAAGCTCTACTTCCTCCGTCACGGGAACCGTCCTTCCATACCGCATTACCGCACCATGGTGGCTGACTATCAGCCTGACAAAGATCGGCCCCGCCTGCGAACAGACGGGGCCGACAGGAGAAGAGCCGGTCAGGCCGGCAGGACGACGACGAAGCGCTGCGGCTCCTCGCCCTCCGATTCGCTGCGCAGACCGGCGGCCGCGACCGCGTCGTGCACGACCTTGCGCTCGAACGGCGTCATCGGATCCAGCTTCATTGGCTCACCGGAGCTCTTGACCTCGTCCGCGGCCTTGGCACCCAGCTCGGCCAGCTCCGTACGCTTCTGCGCCCGGAAACCCCCGATGTCGAGCATCAGACGGCTCCGGTCACCGGTCTCCCGGTGCACGGCCAGCCGCGTCAGCTCCTGGAGCGCCTCCAGCACCTCACCGTCGCGGCCCACGAGCTTCTGCAGTTCACGTGCCGACTCACTGATGATCGAGACCGCGGCCCGATCAGCCTCGACGTCCATGTCGATGTCGCCGTCGAGGTCGGCGATGTCGAGCAGGCCCTCAAGGTAGTCCGCTGCGATCTCCCCTTCCTGCTCAAGGCGGGTCAAGGTGTCGCTGCCCTCAGCGGCCGTGGAGGTGGTGCCTTCCGTCACGGATGGACTCCTTCTTACTTCTTGGACGGGTGCTTGGGCCGCTGCGGGCCCTTGCGCTGTCCGGACTTGGCTTGGCGTGAGGAGCCGGACGCGGGCTTGCCGCCCGCCGGCTTGGGCTTGTCGTCCTGCGGTGCCTTCTTCTGCAGGGAGGTCGCGGTCCCCGACTCGCTTGAGTCGGTGTCCTTGGCCCCGCTCTGCTGACCCGCACCGGTGTGACGCTTCGCCTTGGTCTGGCGCTTGGGCTGCTGACGCCGCAGGGCGGCTCCGGCCTCCGCGTCGGCCGCGGCGGTTTCGCTCTTTACCACCGTGCCGTCCTCCTGGGCGGCGAGACCGAGCTTGGCCAGTCCGGTGATGAACTTCCGCTCGATGTCATTGCGGTCCGGGCCCTTGGACACGATCCGCTTGACCGTATTGCGCTTGGTCCTGCCGCGCACCTCACCGTGGGTGGTGACGCTCTTCAGCAGACGTCCCAGGTACTGGTCCTGCGCCTTGCTGCCCGGCGTCGGGTTCTGGTTGATCACGTACATCTGCTGACCCATGGTCCAGACGTTGGTGGTCAGCCAGTAGACGAGGACACCGACGGGGAAGTTGATGCCCATGACGGCGAAGATCAGCGGGAAGATGTACATCAGCATCTTCTGCTGCTGCATGTACGGCGTCTTGACCGTCAGGTCCACGTTCTTCGTCATCAGCTGGCGCTGGGTGAAGAACTGCGAGGCCGACATCATCACGATCATGACCGCGGTGACGACCCGGACATCCACCAGCGAGGCGCCGAGCGCCTCGACCTTGTCCGCGCTGTCCATGAACTTGGCGGCCAGCGGAGCCCCGAAGATGTGTGCCTGACGCGCGCTGTCCAGCAGCGACTGGTCGATCACACCGATCTTCTTGTTCGACGCGATGGCCGAGAGCACGTGGTACAGGGCGAAGAAGAACGGCGACTGCGCCAGGATGGGAAGGCACGAGGACAACGGGTTGGTACCCGTCTCCTTGTACAGCTTCATCATCTCTTCGGACTGACGCTGCTTGTCGCTCTTGTAGCGCTCCTGGATCGCCTTCATCTTCGGCTGGAGCACCTGCATGTTCCGCGTCGACTTGATCTGCTTGACGAACAGCGGAACGAGACAGATACGGATCAGCACCACGAGGGACACGATGGACAGACCCCAGGCCCATCCCGTGTCGGGGCCGAAGATCGCCCCGTACAACCTGTGGAACTGGACGATGACCCAGGAAACAGGCCATGTGATGAAGCTGAACAGACTGGCAATCGTGTCCACTAATCAGGCTCCTTGAGCATTGGGCGAAGTCTCTGCGGCCGAGCTCGGGAGATCGGTGGCCGATCCCCCGGGAGGCACATCAGCGGCGGAGTCCCCGCCCTTACCGCCGCGGAAGAGATCTCGCAGCAGTTCGTGCCAACGCGGACGTTTGCGTGGTGGTACGTAATCCACGCCGCCGGGTGACCACGGATTGCATCGCAGGATGCGCCAGGCCGTCAGCGCCGTTCCTTTGATCGCTCCGTGCCGGTCGATCGCCGTATATCCATAGTGGGAACACGACGGGTAGTAACGGCAGACAGGCCCGAGAAGTGGGCTGATCGTCCACTGGTACAGCTTGATGAGAGCCAGCAACGGGTACTTCATCGCGCGCCCCCTCCCAGTAGCCGCTGAAGGGCGGCGTCCAGGTCTCGGGCCAGCTGTTCATGGTCGGCGTCGCCCGCACCGGGCAACGCTCGTACGACAACCAGGCTACCGGGGGGCAGCAGGGCCAGTCGTTCTCGGACCAGATGGCGAAGCCTTCGCTTCACCGCTGTGCGGACGACCGCGCCACCCACGGCTTTGCTGACAACGAAACCCGCACGCGGCGGGGGAGCAGTCTCCCCAGTCACGTGCGGGTCCGTTGCACCGCTGCGTAGATGAACGACGAGTAGAGGGCGGCCGGCCCTGCGTCCTCGTCGTACCGCGGTCGCGAAGTCCTCGCGCCGCCTCAGCCGATTCTCGGTAGGCAGCACGTCATGACGACCTGTACGCGATCAGGCGGACAGGCTGGCGCGGCCCTTGCCACGGCGGGACGCGAGAATCGCGCGGCCGGCGCGGGTCCGCATGCGCAGACGGAAACCGTGGGTCTTCGCGCGACGACGGTTGTTCGGCTGGAAGGTGCGCTTGCTCACTCGGGGGCTCCAGTAATGATCGTGTATTGGCGGGACATCGCCTGGCTGTCACCGTGCGCCCACGAGAGACTCGCGTAAACGCCCTAGTGCACCGCTTCACAATCACAGATCGTGATCTTTGCCCATCGGAGGCAGGCGGCAGCAGCCATCGACAACTCGACCTGGTCACGGTACGCGCGGCTACGCCATCCGGTCAAACCGACCCTGCCGGACCTCCCATTGTGCACAGCCTGTGGACAACGACTTGAACCGCATGGGTCGGCCCGCCTACCGTGGCTGAACCCCGGTTCTTTTTCTTCCCGCCTGCCGGTCCTCACCCATCCCGACCCATACGTCCCGAGAAACACACATTCGTGGGACCAGCGAGAGAGCGTGCCTTGTGGCTGACGTACCTGCCGATCTTGCCGCAGTGTGGCCACGAGTGCTGGAGCAACTCCTCGGGGAGGGCCAGCAGGGCATCGAGCCGAAGGACAAACAATGGATCGAGCGCTGCCAGCCGCTCGCCCTGGTGGCCGACACCGCGCTGCTCGCCGTCCCCAATGAATGGGGCAAGCGCGTCTTGGAGGGCCGGCTCGCTCCGCTCATCAGTGAGACGCTGAGCCGCGAGTGCGGCCGCCCGATCCGGATCGCGATCACGGTCGACGACTCCGCGGGCGAGCCGCCGAACCCGCCGGCGCCCCCGATGCACCAGTCGCAGCAGCACCAGTCCCAGCAGCAGCACCGCTACCAGGGACCGCAGCACGACGAGCGGCAGCACAACGACGCCTACGACGGCTACGGGCACCGCTCCTCGGACGACGGCATGCCGATCGCCCGTCCCGCCTACCCCGACTACCAGCAGCAGCGTCCCGAGCCCGGCGCCTGGCCGCGCATTCAGGAGGACCTCTCCTGGCAGCAGCCCCGGCTCGGCGGATACCAGGACCGCGACACCTCCGGCGAGCACTGGCGCGAACCGTACGGCGGCCGCTCCCAGCAGCAGCCCCAGCACGACTACCGCCAGCAGCCTCCCGAGCACCAGGGCTACGAGTCCCAGCGGTCCGAGCGCCACGACATGCAGGAGCCGCAGCACCGGCAGGGCGGCGGAACGGGCCGGCCCGGCGGCGTCCCCGGACCGATGGGCGCACAGCCCGCGCCCGCTCCCGGCCCGGGTGAGCCGCACGCCCGGCTGAACCCGAAGTACCTCTTCGACACCTTCGTCATCGGGGCCTCGAACCGCTTCGCGCACGCCGCGGCCGTCGCCGTCGCAGAGGCGCCCGCCAAGGCGTACAACCCGCTCTTCATCTACGGGGAGTCGGGGCTCGGCAAGACCCACCTGCTGCACGCCATCGGGCACTACGCCCGCAGCCTCTACCCGGGCACCCGGGTGCGGTACGTGAGCTCGGAGGAGTTCACCAACGAGTTCATCAACTCGATCCGCGACGGCAAGGGCGACACCTTCCGCAAGCGGTACCGTGATGTCGACATCCTGCTGGTCGACGACATCCAGTTCCTGGCGAGCAAGGAGTCGACGCAGGAGGAGTTCTTCCACACCTTCAATACGCTCCACAACGCCAACAAGCAGATCGTGCTGTCCTCCGACCGGCCGCCCAAGCAGCTGGTGACCCTGGAGGACCGGCTGCGGAATCGTTTCGAGTGGGGCCTCACCACCGATGTGCAGCCGCCGGAGCTGGAGACGCGCATCGCGATCCTCCGTAAGAAGGCGGTGCAGGAGCAGCTCAACGCTCCGCCGGAGGTGCTGGAGTTCATCGCCTCCCGCATCTCACGCAACATCCGGGAACTGGAGGGCGCGCTCATCCGGGTAACGGCCTTCGCCAGTCTCAACCGTCAGCCGGTGGACCTCGGGCTGACCGAGATCGTGCTGAAGGACCTGATCCCGGGCGGCGAGGACGCCGCCCCGGAGATCACGGCGCCGGCCATCATGGCGGCGACCGCCGACTACTTCGGGCTGACGGTGGAGGATCTCTGCGGATCGTCCCGCAGCCGCGTCCTCGTGACGGCGCGCCAGATCGCGATGTACCTGTGCCGTGAGCTGACGGACCTCTCGCTGCCCAAGATCGGCGCCCAGTTCGGCGGCCGTGACCACACGACCGTGATGCACGCCGACCGTAAGATCCGCGCACTGATGGCGGAGCGGCGCTCCATCTACAACCAGGTCACCGAGCTCACCAACCGCATCAAGAACGGCTGACGGCCCACCACCTCGTCACACAGCCACGCTTCAGCGAGCACCGAAAGGGCGCTCCGGGACCCGCATCGGGCCCCGGAGCGCCCTTCTCAGTTGGTTCCGGGGCCGCTGTGCACGAGGTTCGCGCGGCTCGGACCCGTCTCCGCTGTTCGAATACCTGCCGCGGAGGGGCCGTTCTCCACAGATCTGGGCACAATCCCCCCTCCACAGCCTGGGGATTTAAAAGTTGTCCATACTGCTTCCACAGGCATGGCAGCCGATACTCCATCAGGCCAGCTCAGAGGCCTGGGGATTTGTGGTCAACAATGATCCACAGCCTGTGGACAAGTTTTTCGTCCACAGGCTCGCGTCAGCGTTGTCCACCGGCGGCCCACAGGCCGGACCTTCTTGTCCCCAGCTTCTGCGGGCTTCTCCACACCTCTGTCCACTGTTCGGCAACACGACACCCGCTTTCACCGCCCCGAGTGAAAGGCGTCACACCAAGAGGGTCGGTTGGGCTGTGGGGAAGCTGGGTAAAGCTGGGGACAGACCTGGGGAGAAACCCCCCTGCCCTGTGTACCGGTTGTGCAGAACTTTCGGGTGTCCACAGAAACCCCGGGTTGTCCACCGGTTCCGCCCACAGGACCGGTGGATAAAAAACAGGGCCTGACCTGCGGAAACGACGTTATCCACGGTTTCCACAGGCCCTACTACTACTACTACCTCTAGTTAGCCCGGAATCCGCTTCGAAGTGGGACCTGTGCACAACTCGGCGCCGGAGCTCCCCGGACCGCTGGTCGCGACTTGACCCCGAGCAGCACCGAGTGTCGGTGCCGTACGTCAGACTGGACCCCGGCGTCCTCCCCCTCCCATCGGTGGAGCGACCCGACCAGACGACGAAGGCCAGCAGGGCGAGCGAGCAACAGCAGGAGGCGGTTCCGGTGAAGATCCGGGTGGAGCGCGATGTACTCGCGGAGGCTGTGGCCTGGGTGGCCCGTAGCCTCCCGGCCCGGCCGCCGGCGCCCGTTCTTGCGGGGCTGCTGCTGAAGGCCGAGGACGGCGCCCTCAGCTTCTCCAGCTTCGACTACGAGGTATCGGCCCGGGTCTCGGTGGACGCCGAGATCGAGGAGGACGGCACGGTGCTGGTCTCCGGCCGGCTGCTCGCCGACATCTGCCGTGCCCTGCCCAACCGGCCGGTGGAGATTTCCACAGACGGTGTACGGGCGACGGTGGCCTGCGGCTCCTCGCGGTTCACACTCCACACCCTTCCTGTGGAGGAGTACCCCGCACTGCCCGAGATGCCGACGGCGACCGGGACGGTCCCCGGCGAGGTCTTCGCCTCTGCCGCCGCCCAGGTGGCCATCGCGGCGGGCCGCGACGACACGCTGCCCGTCCTCACCGGTGTGCGCATCGAGATCGAGGGCGACACCGTCACCCTGGCCTCCACCGACCGCTACCGCTTCGCGGTCCGCGAGTTCCTCTGGAAGCCGGAGAACGCCGACGCCTCCGCCGTCGCCCTGGTCCCCGCCAAGACCCTGCTGGACACCGCCAAGGCGCTCACCAGCGGCGACACGGTCACGCTGGCGCTGTCGGGCTCCGGTGCCGGTGAGGGCCTCATCGGCTTCGAGGGCGCCGGCCGGCGGACGACCACCCGGCTGCTCGAAGGCGACCTGCCGAAGTACCGCACGCTCTTCCCGACCGAGTTCAACACGGTCGCGGTCATCGAGACCGCCCCGTTCGTCGAGGCCGTCAAGCGCGTCGCGCTGGTGGCCGAGCGGAACACCCCGGTCCGGCTCAGCTTCGAGCAGGGTGTGCTGATCCTGGAGGCGGGTTCCAGCGACGACGCACAGGCTGTGGAGCGCGTGGACGCGGTCCTGGAGGGCGACGACATCTCGATCGCCTTCAACCCGACCTTCCTGCTGGACGGCCTGAGCGCGATCGACTCCCCCGTCGCCCAGCTCTCCTTCACGACGTCCACCAAGCCCGCGCTGCTCAGCGGCCGCGCCGCCGTGGATGCCGAGGCGGACGACGCGTACAAGTACCTGATCATGCCGGTCCGCCTCTCCGGCTGATCCGGCCATCGGTCCTGTCACGGCAGGCCCCGACGGGCACGCTCAGCGACGAGCATGCCCGTCGCCCTGTCCCCGGCCGGGCGTAGGCTCGGTCCTGGGTACGAATCGGCACAACGCTTAAGGAATCTCTGATGGAGATCGGTCTCGTCGGCCTCGGCAAGATGGGCGGCAACATGCGCGAGCGCATCCGCCGCGCAGGCCACACCGTCATCGGTTACGACCGCAACCCGGACGTCGCCGATGTCCACAGCCTCGAAGAGCTTGTGGGCAAGCTGAAGGGCCCCCGGGTCGTGTGGGTGATGGTCCCGGCCGGCGCCGCCACCCAGTCCACGATCGACGAGCTGGCCGAGCTGCTGTCGGCCGGTGACGTCGTCGTGGACGGCGGGAACTCGCGCTGGACCGACGACGAGAAGCACGCGGTCGAGCTCGGCATCAAGGGCATCGGCTTCGTCGACTGCGGCGTCTCCGGCGGTGTCTGGGGCCTCGAGAACGGCTACGCGCTGATGTACGGCGGCAACGCCGAGAACGTCGCGAAGGTCCAGCCGGTCTTCGACGCCCTGAAGCCCGAGGGCGACTTCGGTTCCGTCCACGCGGGCAAGGTCGGGGCCGGCCACTTCGCGAAGATGGTTCACAACGGCATCGAGTACGCCATGATGCAGGCCTACGCCGAGGGCTGGGAGCTCCTGGAGAAGGTCGACTCCGTCACCGATGTGCGCGAGGTCTTCCGCTCCTGGCAGGAGGGCACGGTCATCCGTTCCTGGCTGCTCGACTTGGCGGTCAACGCGCTGGACGACGACGAGCACCTGGACCAGCTCCGCGGTTTCGCCGCCGACTCCGGCGAGGGCCGGTGGACGGTGGAGGCCGCGATCGACAACGCCGTCCCGCTGCCCGCGATCACCGCATCGCTCTTCGCCCGGTTCGCCTCGCGCCAGGACGACTCCCCGCAGATGAAGATGATCGCCGCGCTGCGCAACCAGTTCGGCGGCCACGCGGTCGAGAACAAGAAGTAGCAGCGAAGGGGAGCGGGCCGGAGAGCGGGTGTCCGCCCGCACCACACAGCACGGAGCAGGAAGCCGGGAAGGTCGGCGTACACCATGCATGTCACGCATCTGTCGCTGGCCGACTTCCGCTCGTACGCCCGGGTCGAGGTGCCTCTCGACCCGGGCGTCACCGCGTTCGTGGGGGCCAACGGCCAGGGCAAGACCAATCTGGTCGAGGCCGTCGGCTATCTCGCCTCGCTCGGCAGCCACCGGGTCTCCTCCGATGCGCCGCTGGTGCGCATGGGCGCGGAGCGGGCCGTCATCCGGGCTGCCGTCACCCAGGGCGAGCGTTCGCAGCTGGTCGAGCTCGAACTGAATCCGGGCAAGGCAAATCGCGCTCGGATCAACAGATCGTCGCAGGTCAGGCCCCGCGACGTGCTCGGCATCGTACGGACGGTGCTGTTCGCTCCGGAGGATCTGGCGCTGGTGAAGGGCGATCCGGGCGAGCGCCGTCGGTTCCTGGACGAGCTGGTCACGGCACGGTCGCCGCGGATGGCCGGGGTCCGGTCGGACTACGAGCGGGTGCTGAAGCAGCGGAACACCCTGCTGAAGTCGGCGGCGATGGCGCGCAGGCACGGTGGCCGTTCGATGGACCTGTCGACGCTCGACGTCTGGGACCAGCACCTGGGCCGGGTGGGCGCCGAGCTGCTGGCGCAGCGGCTGGACCTGATCGCGACGATGCAGCCGCTGACGGACAAGGCGTACGCGGACGTGGCGCCCGGCGGCGGCCCCGTGACGCTGGAGTACCGCAGTTCGGTGGGCGCGGAGGTGAGTCCCGCCCGTACCCGCGATGAGCTGTACGCGCAGCTGATCGCGGCCCTGGCCGAGGTGCGCAAGCAGGAGATCGAGCGCGGCGTGACGCTGGTCGGCCCGCACCGCGACGACCTGGTGCTGGGGCTGCGCGGGATGCCGGCCAAGGGATACGGGAGCCACGGGGAGTCGTGGTCGTACGCGCTGGCCCTGCGGCTGGCCTCGTACGAACTGCTGAGCTCCGAGGGCAACGAGCCCGTGCTGGTCCTGGACGATGTCTTCGCCGAGCTGGACGCGCGGCGGCGTGAGCGGCTGGCCGAGCTGGTGGCGCCGGGCGAGCAGGTGCTGGTGACGGCCGCGGTGGACGACGACGTCCCCGGGGTGCTCGCGGGGACGCGGTACGCGGTGGCTGCGGGCGAGGTGGAGCGGCTGTGAGCGGCGCTGCGGACAGCCCGCAGCCGCTCCCGGAGGGCGGGCGGGGCGGCACACCGCCGGAACCGTCGTCCGGGGCGGCGAAGCAGCCGGAGCCCTCGGGGGTGGATCTCGCCCGGGTGGCCCTGCGCGCGGCGAAGGAGCAGGCGCGGGCCCGCGGTGCGGCGGCCCAGCAGAAGAAGCAGGCCCGGCGGGGCGGCGGGCTGCGCTCCGGGGCGCGGGCGGACGGCCGGGACCCGCTGCCGCTGGGCGCGGCGATCAACCGGCTGATCACCGAACGCGGCTGGGAGGCGCCCGCGGCGGTGGGCGGTGTGATGGGCCGCTGGCCGCAGATCGTAGGTGATGATCTGGCCAATCATTGTGTACCGCTGCGTTATGACGAGGATCCCGACGAGCGGGTGCTGACGGTGCAGTGCGACTCGACGGCGTGGGCGACGCAGCTGCGGCTGCTGGCGCCTCAGCTGGTGGCCCGGCTGAACGCGGATCTGGGGCACGGCACCGTAAGGATGATCAAGGTTCAGGGGCCGGGAGGACCGCAGCGGAGGTTCGGCCCGCTGCGTGCGCCGGGCAGCAAGGGACCAGGCGACACCTACGGCTGACCTGGGCTTTTACTCGTTCTGGAGGCCAGTGCGGCCGTGCTGCCCGAGGGGGCTGCGGCGAGGCCCGTCCCGCTTGTTCCCGACGCCTGCGGACTCCTTGTTGTACGGGTGTCCGGTGGTGGAAACCGCGGGGTGTGGAGCGGAGGTTCCTCACCGTAGTGGGAGGTTGACAGGCCGAAGCGCTCAACGCCCGTGTGAGCCCCTTGAGGCCCCTTCCCGAATATGGGGAGTCGTCAGGCGTGGATTCAGGGCGGCACATGCGGACTCAGGTACCCGCAAACCCCCATTCGGGTCGGCGCTACCGGTAGACTGGTGGACAATCCCGCGTCCTTGCGGGATTCGTCGATACAAGCCGAACGACGCAGCCGCTCCCGCCTTCCCGGAGAACGGCCTGTGCTGTGCCAGAAAGGGCGCTTCGTGGCCGATTCCGGCAACCCCAACGAGAACATCCCGTCCATCCCCGACGGGAGCAGCGCCGCTCCCGCCCCGGGCGAGGTGACCGCCTCGTACGACGCCAGCGCGATCACCGTGCTGGAGGGCCTGGACGCGGTCCGTAAGCGACCCGGCATGTACATCGGCTCGACCGGTGACCGCGGTCTCCACCACCTCGTCCAAGAGGTCGTCGACAACTCCGTCGACGAGGCGATGGCCGGTCACGCGGACACGATCGACGTCACGATCCTCGCCGACGGCGGGGTGCGCGTGATCGACAACGGCCGCGGCATCCCGGTCGGCATCGTGCCGTCGGAAGGCAAGCCGGCCGTCGAGGTCGTGCTCACCGTGCTGCACGCGGGCGGAAAGTTCGGCGGCGGCGGCTACGCGGTCTCCGGCGGTCTGCACGGCGTCGGTGTGTCCGTCGTCAACGCCCTGTCCACCCGGGTCGCCGTCGAGGTCAAGACCGACGGCTACCGCTGGACCCAGGACTACAAGTTCGGCGTCCCCACCGCCCCGCTGAAGCAGAACGAGGAGACCGGCGAGACGGGCACGTCCGTCACCTTCTGGGCCGACGGTGACATCTTCGAGACGACCGAGTACTCCTTCGAGACGCTCTCGCGCCGCTTCCAGGAGATGGCCTTCCTCAACAAGGGCCTCACGCTCACGCTGACGGACGAGCGGGAGTCCGCGAAGGCGACGGCGGGCGCGGACAGCGCGGAGGCGGCGGACGTCCCCGAGGACGAGACGACCCGGACGGTCACGTACCACTACGAGAACGGCATCGTCGACTTCGTCAAGTACCTCAACTCCCGCAAGGGCGATGTCATCCACCAGTCGGTGATCGACATCGAGGCCGAGGACAAGGACCGGCTCCTGTCGGCCGAGATCGCCATGCAGTGGAACACGCAGTACAGCGAGGGTGTCTACTCCTTCGCCAACGCGATCCACACGCACGAGGGCGGTACGCACGAGGAAGGCTTCCGTGCGGCGCTGACCTCGCTGGTCAACCGGTACGCGCGCGACAAGAAGCTGCTGCGCGAGAAGGACGACAACCTCACCGGCGAGGACGTCCGCGAGGGCCTGACGGCGATCATCTCGGTGAAGCTGGGCGAGCCGCAGTTCGAGGGTCAGACGAAGACCAAGCTGGGCAACACGGAGGCCAAGACCTTCGTACAGAAGGTCGTCCACGAGCAGCTCACGGACTGGTTCGACCGGAACCCCAACGAGGCCGCCGACATCATCCGCAAGGGCATCGCCGCGTCGACCGCCCGGGTGGCCGCCCGCAAGGCGCGTGACCTGACCCGCCGCAAGGGGCTCCTGGAGAGCGCCTCGCTGCCGGGCAAGCTGAGCGACTGCCAGTCCAACGACCCGACGAAGTGCGAGATCTTCATCGTCGAGGGTGACTCCGCCGGTGGCTCGGCGAAGTCCGGCCGTAACCCGATGTACCAGGCCATCCTGCCGATCCGCGGCAAGATCCTGAACGTCGAGAAGGCCCGGATCGACAAGATCCTTCAGAACACCGAGGTCCAGGCGCTGATCTCGGCCTTCGGCACCGGGGTCCACGAGGACTTCGACATCGAGAAGCTCCGCTATCACAAGATCATTCTGATGGCGGACGCCGACGTCGACGGCCAGCACATCAACACCCTGCTGCTCACGTTCCTCTTCCGCTTCATGCGACCGCTGGTCGAGGCCGGACACGTCTACCTCTCGCGTCCGCCGCTCTTCAAGATCAAGTGGGGTCGGGACGACTTCGAGTACGCGTACTCGGACCGCGAGCGCGACGCTCTGGTGGCACTCGGCAAGCAGAACGGCAAGCGGACCAGGGACGACTCGATCCAGCGCTTCAAGGGCCTCGGCGAGATGAACGCCGAGGAGCTTCGCATCACCACGATGGACGTCGACCACCGCGTGCTCGGCCAGGTCACGCTCGACGACGCGGCTCAGGCCGACGACCTGTTCTCGGTGCTGATGGGTGAGGACGTCGAGGCGCGGCGCTCGTTCATCCAGCGCAACGCCAAGGACGTCCGCTTCCTCGACATCTGAGTCGGCCGTACAAGCAAGCCGCAGCCGCAGCGCGAAAGGACTTTGACCAGCAATGGCCGACGAGAACACCCCTGTCCCCGTGACGCCCGAAGAGGTCCCGCCCGTCGAGGGCGTGGGCATGCGTGTCGAGCCCGTCGGGCTCGAAACGGAGATGCAGCGCTCCTACCTCGACTACGCGATGTCCGTCATCGTGTCGCGTGCCCTGCCCGACGTGCGGGACGGCCTCAAGCCCGTCCACCGCCGCGTGCTGTACGCGATGTACGACGGCGGCTACCGGCCCGAGAAGGGCTTCTACAAGTGCGCCCGCGTCGTCGGTGACGTCATGGGTACGTACCACCCGCACGGCGACTCCTCGATCTACGACGCCCTGGTGCGCCTGGCGCAGCACTGGTCGATGCGCATGCCGCTGGTCGACTCCAACGGCAACTTCGGTTCCCCGGGCAACGACCCGGCCGCCGCCATGCGGTACACCGAGTGCAAGATGATGCCGCTGTCCATGGAGATGGTCCGCGACATCGACGAGGAGACCGTCGACTTCCAGGACAACTACGACGGCCGTAACCAGGAGCCGACGGTCCTGCCGGCGCGCTTCCCGAACCTGCTGGTGAACGGTTCGGCGGGCATCGCGGTCGGTATGGCGACCAACATCCCGCCGCACAACCTGCGCGAGGTCGCGTCCGGTGCGCAGTGGTACCTGGAGCACCCGGAGGCCTCGCAGGAGGAGCTCCTGGAAGCCCTGATCGAGCGGATCAAGGGCCCGGACTTCCCGACCGGCGCCCTCGTAGTGGGCCGCAAGGGCATCGAGGAGGCGTACCGCACGGGCCGTGGCTCGATCACGATGCGCGCGGTCGTGGCGGTCGAGGAGATCCAGAACCGCCAGTGCCTGGTGGTCACGGAGCTTCCGTACCAGACCAACCCCGACAACCTCGCGCAGAAGATCGCCGACCTGGTGAAGGACGGCAAGGTCGGCGGGATCGCCGACGTCCGTGACGAGACCTCGTCGCGTACGGGACAGCGCCTGGTCGTCGTGCTCAAGCGCGACGCGGTCGCCAAGGTCGTCCTGAACAACCTGTACAAGCACACCGACCTGCAGTCCAACTTCGGCGCCAACATGCTGGCGCTGGTGGACGGGGTGCCGCGCACCCTGTCGATCGACGCGTTCATCCGCCACTGGGTGACGCACCAGATCGAGGTCATCGTCCGGCGTACGCGGTTCCGGCTGCGCAAGGCGGAGGAGCGGGCGCACATCCTGCGCGGCCTGCTCAAGGCCCTGGACGCCATCGACGAGGTCATCGCCCTCATCCGGCGCAGCAACACCGTGGAGATCGCGCGGGAGGGCCTGATGGGCCTCCTGGAGATCGACGAGATCCAGGCGAACGCGATCCTGGAGATGCAGCTGCGCCGGCTGGCCGCGCTGGAGCACCAGAAGATCACCGCCGAGCACGACGAGCTCCAGGCGAAGATCAACGAGTACAACGCGATCCTGTCCTCGCCCGAACGGCAGCGGCAGATCGTCAGCGAGGAGCTGGCGGCGATCGTCGACAAGTTCGGCGACGACCGGCGCTCCAAGCTGGTGCCCTTCGACGGTGACATGTCCGTGGAGGACCTGATCGCCGAGGAGGACATCGTCGTCACGATCTCGCGTGGTGGCTATGTGAAGCGTACGAAGACCGAGGACTACCGGTCGCAGAAGCGCGGCGGCAAGGGCGTGCGCGGCACGAAGCTGAAGCAGGACGACATCGTCGACCACTTCTTCGTGTCGACGACGCACCACTGGCTGCTGTTCTTCACGAACAAGGGCCGCGTCTACCGGGCCAAGGCGTACGAGCTCCCGGACGCGGGCCGGGACGCGCGCGGTCAGCACGTCGCCAACCTGCTGGCCTTCCAGCCGGACGAGCAGATCGCGCAGATCCTGGCGATCCGTGACTACGACGCCGCGCCCTACCTGATCCTGGCCACGAAGGGCGGTCTCGTGAAGAAGACCGCGCTGAAGGACTACGACTCACCGCGCTCCGGCGGCGTCATCGCCATCAACCTGCGTGAGACGGCGGACGGCTCGGACGACGAGCTGATCGGTGCGGAGCTGGTGTCGTCCGAGGACGATCTGCTGCTCATCAGCAAGAAGGCCCAGTCGATCAGGTTCACCGCGACGGACGATGCGCTGCGTCCGATGGGCCGTGCCACCTCGGGCGTCAAGGGGATGAGTTTCCGCGAGGGAGACGAACTCCTCTCGATGAATGTCGTCAGGCCCGGTACCTTCGTGTTCACTGCCACTGACGGCGGGTACGCGAAGCGGACCCCCGTCGACGAGTACCGCGTCCAGGGTCGCGGCGGCCTGGGCATCAAGGCCGCCAAGATCGTGGAGGACCGGGGCTCACTGGTCGGTGCGCTGGTGGTCGAGGCTACGGATGAGATCCTTGCCATCACGCTCGGCGGTGGCGTGATTCGTACGCGAGTCAATGAAGTCAGGGAGACGGGCCGTGACACCATGGGCGTCCAACTGATCAACCTGGGCAAGCGCGATGCCGTCGTCGGTATCGCTCGTAACGCCGAGGCGGGTCGTGAGGCCGAAGAGGTCGACGGTCCCGTCGACGCCGACGGCGAGACGGCCGAGGCAGTGACAGCTGAGGCCGAGATGGCCGACGCGGCTGGTGAGAGCACTGTCGAGGGCACGACGTCCTCGACCGGGGAGCACGAGGAGTAGAGCGTGAGTGGAGCCACGGGCGCCGGTTCGGCCGCTTCCGGAGCCGGCGCGAACGGTGCCCGTGGCCCTGCCACGGACTCCCAAGGGGGCACTGTGACGGATACCCGGGGTCCTCAACCCCAGTACGAGGGCTACGCGGCCGGGCCACTGCCCGGCGAGCGTGAGCCCGCACCGGGCCAGGCGGGGCCTTACCACCCGCCGCAGGCCTACCCCTCGCCCCCGGGCGGGACGCACGGGGGCCGCCCCCAGGCGGCCCAGCAGGGTGCTGGCGCGGCCCAGGCTTCCCGCAAGCCGCGGACGGGGGCGCGGACCACTCCGCGTACCCGTAAGGCGCGTCTGCGGGTGGCCAAGGCCGATCCGTGGTCGGTGATGAAGGTCAGCTTCCTGCTGTCCATCGCGCTCGGCATCTGCACGGTGGTGGCGTCGGCGGTCCTGTGGATGGTGATGGACGCGATGGGCGTCTTCTCCACCGTGGGCGGCACGATCAGCGAGGCGACCGGTTCCAACGAGGGCAGCGGCTTCGATCTGCAGTCGTTCCTGTCGCTGCCGAGGGTCCTCATCTTCACGTCGGTCATCGCCGTGATCGATGTGGTGCTGGCGACCGCGCTGGCGACGCTGGGCGCCTTCATCTACAACTTGTCGGCCGGCTTCGTGGGCGGTGTCGAGCTCACGCTGGCCGAGGACGAGTAGCGGCGCATCTATCGATTTTGGGACTGGCCCCGACGTGCGCTAATCTTCTTCACGTCAGCGCGACACAAAAGCGCGGCGGGGCTATAGCTCAGTTGGTTAGAGCGCATCCCTGATAAGGATGAGGCCACAGGTTCAAATCCTGTTAGCCCCACAGTGACAACAGAAGGCCCGGCCTCTCTTCGGAGAGACCGGGCCTTCTGCGTGGGCGGGGTGCGGTGTTGGGCGGGTGTTGGGCGTTGGGCGGGAGTCCGGTGAACTCCCGGCGCTCTCCAGGAGCGCGGGGTGGGGGGCTCGGGCGGGTCTTACGGGGTGCGGGGGGCTCGCTCCGGTGGTACGGGGGCCGCTCCGGTCGCGCTGTCGGGGGGACGGGCGTCACCAGAGCGTCCAGGGGTGCCGTCCGGTACGGGCGTGACTGCTGTGGCGGGCGCACGGGAAAGCCCCCGTCCGGTGTGAACCGGCCCGGGGGCTCTGGGCGTCAGGTGCGCCGCTCTCAGGGCGGGAGGAGGGACGCGTCCCCCGCCGGGGCGCCATGCGAGGCGCGGGCGGTGCTTGTGGTGTTCGCGGTGTCCGTCGTGTCTGCGGACAGATGGCGGGTGGCGGGTGAGGAGCCGTGTGCTTCGGCGCGGATGCGCTGCTTCATGGTGGGCGGCAGCGCCCGGTCACGCGGAAGGGTCCATCGCACCGACGGAGTGGTCGCGGTTGTCGCCGTCGCGACCGTGTGCTCGTGGCTCGTGGCCGCCGGCTCCGTGACCGTGGCTTCCGTGGCCGCCGCGGTGGAGCCTGCGAGGCCCAGCGCGGCGAGGAGTGCGAAGAAGGCGGTGATGAAGGCGGTCCAGATGTTCTTGGCCCTGTAGGTGCTCATGGCCCCTCACTTTCGGGTGGTCCGGTTTGCTTACCCCCTGATCATGTGTATTCGGATCGCGATTTCATGGACCGACGCCACCGATGTGCCGATGTTCAGATGAACACCACTCGTATGGTGCAACCGGTCCCGATCGGCCGGTTCGCAGTGGCCCCCGGGGTCGGTGACCGGGGCGGGCCGATCCTCCGACGATCGCTTTTCCGCAGGCCCCAGTTGGGTCGCGGGGAGGTCACCGGTCGATATCGGCCGGTGTGTATAGTCGGGCGGCAGAAGTCCCCTACGCCAAGGAAAGACGAGGTCGCGCGGTGAAGAAGCTTCTCCTGGTCGTACTGGCCGCCATCGGCGGGCTCCTCGTGTACCGCCAGATCCAGGCGGATCGCGCCGAGCAGGATCTGTGGACGGAGGCGACTGACTCCGTGCCCGCAGGTTCGGGTGTGTGAGTCAGAACAGCCTGTTTGCGAGCCCCGGTCGCCTGAGCGGCCGGGGCTTCGTGCTGTTGCGGGACCGTGACACCTGTGCCCTTGAGTTCACCTGCGCAAATCAATAGGTTGCTTGAGCAAAGAAGCCGGGGATTTCGGTCTAGGGGGAACGGATGAGGGCTGGCGGTCAGCGCCGCACGGTGCGGGCGGGGACATTGATCGGTGGGGCGCTGTTCGCCCTGGTGGCGGGCGCGCTGCAAGCCGTGGCGGCGCCCGGGGAGACCGGAGCGCCCGGATCCGGCGGGAGCGGCAGTCTGGTCATGGTGCTCGACTCGTCCGGCTCCATGGGGGACGACGACGGTACGGGCCGGACCCGGATGGAGAGCGCCCGCGCGGCCGTCGGCACGGTCGTGGACGCGCTTCCCGACGGCCATCCGACGGGCCTGCGGGTGTACGGCGCCGACCGGCCGCAGGGCTGCACGGACACCCGGCTCGTGCGCCCGGTGCGCAAGCTCGACCGGGCCGCGCTGAAGCAGGCGGTCGCAGCCGTACGGCCCAGGGGTGACACCCCCATCGGACTGTCGCTCAGGAAGGCGGCGCAGGATCTGCCGAAGCCCGCGGCCGGCGACATCGGCACGCGCACGATCCTGCTGATCTCCGACGGCGAGGACAACTGCGGTACGCCGCAGCCGTGCGAGGTCGCAGAGCAGCTCGGCAAGGAGGGCATCGGGCTGCGGATCGACACCGTCGGCTTTCAGGTGAAGGGCGCGGCCCGCGAACAGCTCGAATGCATCGCGCAGGCGGGCAACGGGCGTTACTACGACGCCCCCGACGCCAAGGCGCTGGCCCGTCAGCTCCAGCGCTCCGCGCAGCTCTCCGCCGACGGGTACCGTTTCCGGGGCGAGCCGGTGACGGGCGCGGCCACGGCCGACCGGGCCCCCGTGCTCGTACCCGGGCAGTACCTGGACACCATCGGGCCGGGCGAGAAGCGGTACTACGCGGTGGACCTGGACGCGGTGTCCACGGCGGACTTCGCGGCGACGGCGGTGCCGCAGCCGGGCGCGGCCGTCGACACGTTCGACGCACTGAGCACCAGGATCGAGTACGACGAGCACGGCTCCTGCGGGACGGACACCGAGCGCTTCCTCCAGAAGGAGGGGGCGGCCCCGCTGACATCGGCGGTCGCCCGGATCCGCTCGGAGGAGGGAACCCGCACCTGCGACCGTGCGGGCCGTTACCGGCTGGTGGTGGAGCGGGAGAGCAAGAAGGGCTCCGACGCCGCGCGTTGGCCGCTGGAGCTCGTGTACGGGGTCGAGGCGCCGCTGGACAAGGGCGTGATGCCCGCCCAGTCGCAGGCGGAGTACGGACGGGGCGGCAAGGAGGCCGTGCTGCCGACGGGCGATCCCCGCGACGTGCGGGGCGGCACCGGCTTCAACGATGCCCGGGAGATCGGGCAGGGCGTCTGGCGCGACCGCATCCTGCCGTCCCAGACGCTCTGGTACCAGGTTCCGGCCGGCTGGGGCCAGCAGGTGCGCTACGACGTGGAGTTCGCCAACGAGCCCACGGTGGACGCCACCTCCGCCACGTACTCCTACGGGGCGACCCGGCTCTACACCCCGGCCCGACACCCCCTCACCGGAGGCGGCGAGTTCACCCCGACCACGATGTACGACGGGCGGCCTTCGGCGCTTCCTATGGGCGGCGTCCCGGTCTCCTGGACCAACCGCTACGAGGACCGGACCAATGTCCAGCCGGTGCACGCAAGGGGCGGCTTCTACATCTCGGTGACGCTGGGCGCGCGGGCCGCCGAGATCGCGGAGAACCCGCGCATCGGCCTGGTGCTGCGGGTGTCGGTGCTCGGTGCGGAGCGGACCGGTCCGCAGCACGGGGCGCCTGTGGTCGCCGGATCCGGCGGCGGTTCCGGCAAGGCCACCGGCAAGGATGCGGACAAGAAGGGCGAGTCGACCGCGTCCGCAGACAGCGGTGGTGCTGGAGGGGCAGGATGGACCGGCATCGCGGCTGCTGCCGGGGCGGCCGTCATGGCTGTACTCATCGCCGTGTTCGTATGTGTACGCAACCGCCGCGGGGCAGCCGCACGGACGACGAGGGGAAGCGCGTGATGAGGCAGCGCAGCAGGGGCCGGGCGATACTGGCCGCGGTCGCGGCGATGTGCGCGGTGGCGGCGCTGCCGGGGCAGGCGCACGGAGCCGGCGAGGCCGCCGCGTACGCCTTCGACCCGCAGGCGAAGACGGTCGGTGGAGCCGAGGTCAACACCGATGCGCATGAGCTCACGGCCGGTTCGGTCTACCGGAGTTCGATCAAGTTCGGTCAGAAGCTGTACTACCGGCTGAACCTGAAGGCGACGACGAACGCGTACGTCTCGGCCGTCGTCGTGCCCAAGGACGGCGGCAAGGTCGCCTACGGGGACGGCATCTCGATCAGCGTCAGGGACAAGTCGGACCTGGCGTGCAGTTCGGAGAGCGCCCGCTTCGGGGCCGCGGAGTACCCGCGCCCCATCGCCGCGTACGCCTACCGCAACGTGGACAAGGACAGCAACAGCTGCCAGGGCGCCGGTGTGTACAACGTCCTGATCGAGCGCGAGAGCGAGGACACCTCGGGGCGCGGGGAGTGGGAGCTGGAAATCCGGTACGCCTCGGAGCCGGAGTTCGCGAAGGGCGGGGCGACGCGGACCGAGGCGCCGGAGGACTGGCCGTCCGCGTCACCGGAGCCGCCCGGGGCGGCGAAGGACAACCGCAGGCACGGCGGCAGCAGTTACTACGACGCGACGAGCCTGCAGACCGGTGAGTGGAAGGACCGGGTCGAGCCCGGCCAGACGCTCTTCTACCGGGTCCCGGTGGACTGGGGGCAGCAGATCTACGCCACCGCCGCACTCGGCAACAGCACCGACCCGGACGCGGACGAGTACGTCAGCGGTGCGCTCGCCCTGTCCCTGGACAATCCGGCGCACGGCCATGTCGACAACGCGTCCCCCATGTCCTACTCGGGCAAACCGGCCTCGGTCTCCCTGGACCCGGTGCCTCCGGTGGCGTACGAGAACAGGTTCGCCTCCGACACCAGCGTCAGCGCGATGCGCTTCGCGGGCTGGTACTACCTGTCCGTCACGCTGAGCCCGGAGGTCGCCAAGGCCTACGGTTCCAAGCCGTTCCCGCTGACTCTCACGGTCAACGTGAAGGGCGATGCCGGGAAAACGCCGTACGCGGGCGACGCCGGGATCTTCGGCGTCTCCGAGGGCGACAAGGACATGGCGAGGAGCGGTCAGAGCGGCGCCCAGGCCGCCGCGAGCAGGAGCAGCAACATGAAGCTGCTCGGCGCGGCCGGCATCGGCGCGGGCGCCGTGCTGGTGCTCGCGCTCGGCGCGTGGATGCTGCTCGCTCGGCGCGGGCGGGCAGCGACCGCGGCACCGGGCGGGCCGGCCGACGGCGGGCAGCAGCATCCGTACGGAGGCCCGCCGCAGGCCTGGTAGCCGGACGGGGGCGGGAGCCCCCCGGGTCAGGCCTGGGTCAGGGCCCAGATCCCCACGGCGAAGCAGATCAGCGCCACCAGCAACACCGGGACCGCCACCTTCGTGGACGGTCCCGGTCGCTTTCGCGGGGCGGGTGCCGTCAGCTGCGAAGGTGGCATGACCTGCGACGACGGCGCCTGAGCGAAGTGCGGCGGCGCCCCGGCCCCGGAAACTCCCGATCCGGGAACGGGAACCTGGGCCGGCTGAGCGGTGTATGGACGAGTGAGAGCTTGATCGTGCTGCACCGCTGCCGTGGGGGCCTGTGAGGGGTTGGGCGCGGCGGCAGGGAAGGGAGACGCCGCATGTGCCGGATGCTGCGGAGCGGGGATGCCGGGAGGGGCCGCCGGAGTGCCGGGCTGCGCCGGCTGGTGAGTGGCGGGCGCGGTGGGCTGCGGCGCCTGGGGCGCGGAGTTGGGCTGCTGCGGGGGTGGCGGGAGGTGGAAGCTGCCCGTCTCCGACATCGAGGCCGGGGGCCGTGCGTACGACTGTTCCGTGGGCTGCCGGCCTGTCTGCTGGCCGGGTACCTGTGCTGCCTGCGCCTGCGCCTGCGCCTGCCCTTGTTCCTGACCCTGCGTCTGTCCGGTCGGGGCGTCCGGGCGGCCGGACTGCTGCGGGGCGGCTACCGGGCCCGTGGGGCCGAAGCCGTGGGGCAGCGGGCCGATCTGGTCGAAGACCTCCACCGGCTCGTCCTCCGCGCCGGGCTCCGGCAGCATCTCGACCGCGGCGGTCAGCGCCTTGCGCGCGCCCGTGGCCGTACGGAAGCGGGCCTGCGGGTCCGGCTGCAGCAGCCCCGCGAGCACCTGCCAGAGAGGCTCGGGGACGCCCTGCGGAGCGCTGGGCGTGCCGTGCGAGGCGAAGTGCTCGATGAGCGCCTGCGAGTCGGGCTTCTTCCCCCGGAGCAGATACAGGGCGACGAGGCCGACCGCGAAGAGGTCCGCGGGGAAGTCCGGCTCCGCGCCCATCATCTGCTCGGGAGCGAAGTAACCCGGCGTCCCCACGACGTAGTTGGTCTCGGTGAGGCGCGGCTCACCCTTGCGCATCGAGATGCCGAAGTCGGACAGCCGCAGATGAGGCCGGCCGGTGCCGGTGGCCTCCATGAGGATGTTGGCGGGCTTGATGTCCCGGTGCACGACCCCCTCGGCATGCACCGTCGACAGCCCGGACAGCAACTGGTCGAGCAGTGTGCAGACGAACCGAGGGGGGAGCGGGCCGTAGTCACCGATGACGTGGGCCAGCGAACCGCCGGTGATGAGGTCCATGGTGAACAGGACCTTGTCGTCGTCCGCGGCCCAGCTGGCCGGAGCGAGCACATGCGGATGCTCGATCCGCAGGGCCTGTTCGCGGACGAAGCGCAGCAGCGTGTGCGCGTCGCTCTGCTGGAGGACCTTGGCCGCCACATAGCGGCGGCGCCGGTGATCCCAGGCACGCCAGACAGCCCCGACCCCACCACGTCCGATCGGATCGATCAGTTCGTACCGACCAGCGAAGACCTCACCCATTGCGCTGCGCTCGCTCCCCGTTCCTGCTCTCGGCCGGTGCGTGTGCCCCGTGCCCGGATCATGCGGCTGTCCGGCAGGTTGCCCGGACTAGCTCTGGTGTCCCTCGTAGTGCGCCACGGCGTCCGCGGTGCGCCCTGCTCCGTACACCTTGAGGAACTCTGCCAGTTCCGGGTGGGTCGGGGCGAGGGAGTCCGCAGCATCGATGATGTCACCGGCCGCCGCGACGGACCGCAGCAGCGACTGGATCTCGCGGACCACACGACGGACGGTGGGCGCTCCGCTGGTCGAAGACGTCTGGCCCGTCCCGGTGAGCACGGAGCCGCCCTGGGACTTCTTGATCTCTTCCATCCGGTCGGTGGCCTCTCCCGCGCTGACGCTGCCGTCCGCGACCTGACTGGCCAGCTCCTGGAGTGCCTGGACGCGCTGCACCACCGCCGGGTTGCCGATCTTCGCCCGCTGACCGCTCATGAGCTGGGAGAGCATGGGGGCGGACAGCCCGAGTACCGCCGCCAGCCGCGCCTGGTTCAGGCCCAGATCATCGATCAGCCGACGGAAGAGCGCCCCCAGCGGTTCCCCGTACCAACTGCGCTGAAGTTCCCTGGCTCTGGCTGTCGCCTCTTGCTGTGCCGCGTCCATAGCGTCTCCCCTTCGCTGAGGCTTCGCTGCTGCGAACCCCGACGAGCATCTTACGGAGCGTGGTCGTCGACCGGGAGCCCCAATTTTTGGAGGATTCGGGGGATCAGCGGGTACTCTGGTCTGCGGCGGTGACCACAATGCCGGTGCGTCCGGTGGTGCCCGCTATCCGGGGCCTTAGCTCAGTTGGTAGAGCGCTGCCTTTGCAAGGCAGATGTCAGGAGTTCGAATCTCCTAGGCTCCACCTGGATACACCCCTCTGACCTGGGAAAACGCGGTCAGAGGGGTGTTTTTTCGTACCCGTATCCGTATCCGTCAGCTCAGGCGGCGGCGAGTCCACCAGACGCACAGCGCACCGAGGGCGATGGCGAGGCCGAGGAAGATGCCGGTCTGCGCCCATTGCAGGGTCCAGAAGCTGTCGGCGGCCTGACAGGTGACGCGTTGCCGGTAGCCGGCACCGGCGAGGGTGCCGACGCAGGCCTTGATCGAGTCGCAGTCGGCGTATGCGGGTGGCAGGGCGTGGGCGGGGTGTCCGGTGGCGTCGAGGGTCTGCTCCGCGACGGTCCAGGTGCCCGGTCTGCCGATGTCGATGTGGGAGACGGAGGCGAGAAGGTAGTTCGCCGTCCGGTCATGGGTGAAGGGGACCGTGACGGTGGTGGCGGGGGCCAAGTGCGCCCGGATCCACAGCCGCATCGAAAGGTGGACCGCGGTGTACATGGCGAGGGTGGCGGCCATGGCCGGGAGTGTGCGGCGGATGACGACACCGAAGGTGACGCTATGGACGAACGCGAAGACGGCGTAGCCGAGCGGAACGATGCCCCGGGAGCTGAAGATCGCCGGATCGATGCGGTGGACGAAGTTGTCGGTGTTGTCGGATCCGCCCGCGGCGACGGCCCGGTCGACGGGGCCGCTCCACCAGGTGACCGCGAGGCTGATCAGACCGCTCGCGGCCATGGTGGTGAGGCCGGTGAGGGTGAGTTTGGTCAGCAGCCAACGGGTGCGGGCAACGCTCTGGTTCCAGGCGAGACGGTGGGTGCCGCTCTCCAGTTCGCGGGCGACGAGCGGGGCGCCCCAGAACACGCCGATGAGGGCTGGTGCGAGGAGGACGGTCACGCCGCCGACGAAGTAGAGGGCGGTGTCGGTGCCGGTGAGCTGCGACACGACGCCACTCCCCGCGGTGGTGTGCAAGCCGGCCAGGTGGGGCCCGGTCGCGGCGAGCAGGGCGGCGAGGGCAGTCAGCGCTCCGGTGAACATCGTTGCCTGGGTGCGGAACTGGCGCCAGGTCAGCCAGATCATCCCCGGATCCCCGGATCATCGGTGGGGCTGGGGCTGGGTTCCGGGGTGGCTGTGGTGCGGCGGCCGATGTAGGCCAGGACGATGTCTTCGAGCGTGAGCGGTTCGGCCGTCCACCGGGGACCGTGCGGGAGCCGTGCCGGGGCGTCGCCGCGTACGACTTACGTGGTCCGGCCCTCGGCGGTACGGGACGTGGTGAGGGCGTGGTGGCCGACGAACGCCACGGCCGGGGTGCCGGACGGGCCGGTCGTGTGGACCGCGGAGGCCGGCTCGCCCACGCACGAGCGGCTGCGCATCCTCGCTTCCTGGGCCGCCGCACAGCACGAGCCCGTCGCGGGCCGGGACGACTGAGCGGGCGCCGGAAGACCTTGAGGTCTTCCGGCGCCCGCTCAGTCGTCCCGCTCTGTTCCGTTGTTGTTGCCGGCTCAGCCATAAGTCAGGGGAGCGTCAGGGGCGGTCGTCCAGGTCCGTGCCGTCCACGGCGTCCGGTCCGTCCGCCTCCGCGTCGGCCTGCTTGGCCTGGACATCGGGGTCGAGGACCGTCGAGCCGCTTCCGTCGACCGAGGTCAGCGGGGCACGGTCGTCGCCCTCGGTGGGGGCGGGCGGCTCGACCAGCCAGTCGGGGTTGGCCTGCTTGTCCCACCAGCGCCAGACGACGTACGCGCCGCCCGCGAGGACGGAGACCACGGCCAGTCCCTTGAACGCCCGGCCCGCGCTGGCCCGCCGCTCGTGCTTACGGGTCAGCTTTCTGATCTCCTTCGCCGTGACCTGCCCGCGCAGAGCGGCCAGTGCGGCGGCGCTGCGGGCACTGGCCTCCTGGGCGACCGGCTGGGCCGCGGCCACCGCGTGCTCGACGCGCGGCACGGTGTAGTCCGCCGCGCTACGGGCGGCCTGACGGGTGCGGACCGCGGCGCGCTGCGCGGCCTCGTCGACCTTGGGGGGCACATGCGTACGAGCGAGTTCGATACGTGGTGCGAGGTGCGCGCCGTACTGGACGCGGGCCTGCTGAGCTGCCTTCGAAACCTTCGGCGCGAGCAGCGTACGAGCCTCGTGCGCGTAGTGAACGGCCTGTTCCCTGGCCGTGTCGGCGTAAGGGGCCGCCACTTCCGCGGCGTGCTGCACGCTGTCCCTCGCCGAGTCGGTTGCGGCGCGCACGCTGTCGATGCGGGTCACGGGATCCTCCTCCTTGGTGGCGGGTTGGTACTCCGCCTTTCCACCCAATCCGAGATCATGCCTACTCGGGGCCTGCGCGGCACGCGGGGCGGGCATCCGGGTTATTCAGGTCATGGGGGACACTCTCGGGCAATGAGGTGCAAGGGGAGCCTGCCGACGACAATGCCACGGTTCGGCCCGGCACGCGCCGCTTCGTCACGCACTTGGCCGCATTCGTTTCGCCGGAGGCCGTCGCGGGAGGCCCGTACGGCGTGCGCCGGACGCCCGTGCGGCGTGGCCGGGACGGGCGACGCGGGGTGTGGACCGTGCGAGGATCGGTGGACGTCAGAGCAGACTTACGGAAGGCAGATCGTGGCCGAGCAGCTTTACGCCACCTTGAAGACCAATCAGGGCGACATCGAGATCCGGCTTCTGCCGAACCACGCGCCCAAGACGGTCAGGAACTTCGTCGAGCTCGCCACCGGTGAGCGCGAGTGGACCCACCCCGCGACGGGCACCAAGTCCACGGACCGGCTGTACGACGGCACCGTCTTCCACCGCGTCATCAGCGGCTTCATGATCCAGGGCGGCGACCCGCTGGGCAACGGCACGGGTGGCCCGGGATACGAGTTCGGCGACGAGTTCCACCCCGATCTGGCCTTCACCAAGCCGTACCTGCTGGCCATGGCGAACGCCGGCCCGGGGACCAACGGCTCGCAGTTCTTCGTGACGGTGTCGCCGACCGCCTGGCTGACCGGCAAGCACACCATCTTCGGCGAGATCGTGGACCCGTCGAGCCAGAAGGTCGTCGACACCATCGCGGCCGCCCCGACCAACACGCGCACCGACCGCCCCCTGCAGGACGTGGTCATCGAGTCGGTCGTCGTCGAGAAGCGCTGAGCGCCGAAGGTAGCCGGCCGCTCACTCTCCGATCCGCTCGGGAACCAACTGCCCCGCCCGTCCGTACTTGATGACAGGACGGACGTGCGGGACGGCTCGGTGTGCCCCGCCGCGATGACGAGGACCGAGAGGACCGGGAAGTGATGGGGCCGATGGACCAGCAGCCGCCGGGCGAGCAGAACGCGTCCGCTCCCGTGGACGGTCCGGTCACCTGCTACCGCCACCCCGGCCGGGAGGCGGGGGTTCGCTGCACCCGCTGCGACCGCCCGATCTGCCCGGACTGCATGGTCAGCGCCTCGGTCGGCTTCCAGTGCCCGGACTGCGTCCGGCAGGGATCCGGTACGGGACACAGCCCGGCCGCCAGTCGGCCGCGCACGATCGCCGGCGGCTCGGTCGCGGCGGACCCTCGCCTGATCACCAAGATCCTGCTAGGGATCAACGTCGCGGTGTTCGTCGCGGTGCTGGCCGACAGTGCGCTGGTCGACGATCTGGTGCTGCTGGGCCGCGCCAACTTCTACTACGGCGGTCCGCTTGAGGGCATCGCGGAGGGCCAGTGGTACCGGCTGGTCACGTCGATGTTCCTGCACCAGGAGGTGTGGCACATCGCCTTCAACATGCTGGGGCTGTGGTGGCTCGGCGGTCCGCTGGAGGCGGCGCTCGGCCGCGCCCGTTTCATCACGCTCTACATGCTCTCGGGGCTGGCGGGCAGCGCCCTGACCTACTGGCTCGCCGCGCCGAACCAGCCGTCGCTGGGTGCCTCTGGCGCCGTCTTCGGCCTGCTGGGCGCCACCGCGGTGCTCATGCGCCGGCTCAACTACGACATGCGCCCGGTCTTCGCGCTCCTCGCGATCAACCTGATCATCACCTTCAACCCCTGGGGCGGAATCGCCTGGCAGGCACATGTCGGCGGGCTGGTCGCGGGCACGCTGATCGCGATCGGCATGGTCCACGCCCCGCGGGAGCGGCGGAATCTGGTGCAGTACGGCAGCTGCGCCGTGGCCCTGGTCGTGGTGATGCTGATCGTGGTCCTCAGAACAGCTTCGCTGACGTAGAGAGCGCACTGTCAGCTCGATACGGACCGTTTCTGATCGAAGTTGTCCACAGTGTGTGCCTGATCTTGTGCATTCAGTGGATACAACTGCGCCCCTTGCCGCTGAGCTGGGTTTTCCCAGCAGGGACAAGGGGTGTACCGCCCGGGTGAGGGGAGGCTGCAGTCACACCGGCGTCAACAACCAAGGAGTTATCCACAGATCGTCTGACCTTTTCCCCCGCCTGTGGATAACGCTGTGGGTAACTCAGGGCAAGGGTTGCGGAACCGGGGTCCGCTGTGGTGCTACGTGCTCGGCGGAGCTACTTCCACTGGGTGGAGACGCCGAAGCCGCCGGCGATGAAGCCGAAGCCGACGACGATGTTCCAGTTCCCCAGTGCCTTGATCGGCAGGTCGCCGTCGGTCACGTAGAAAACGACGATCCAGGCCAGGCCGACCAGGAAGAGCGCCAGCATGACCGGCGCCACCCAACTGCGATTGGTCAGCTTTATGGCCGTTGCCTGCTTCGCCGGAGGGGGCGTGAAATCGGCCTTCTTGCGGATACGTGACTTCGGCACGAGGAACTCTCCTGTCGATGCGCTGCGTTACCGCGCAGGGAACTGTTGGCTGACGCCGGGCGTGGCGCGAGGGGGAAATCCTGCCTCCCCCGGGCGTCCGTTAGCGTAGTGCTTCCGTGGCGCCGAAGGAGATAAGGGTACGTTGAGCAATTCTGCCGACTCTCCCCCAGGGCCGGTCCGGCGCTCCCTCCGGAACCCGGTCAGAGTACTCACCGCTGCCGTTTTCGCCCTGGCCGGTCTGATCTTCGTCACCAGCGCGAACACGGCCAAGGGCACCGACATCCGCACGGACTCCTCGCTGCTGAAGCTCTCCGACCTCATCCAGCAGCGCAGCGCGAAGAACGCGGGCCTGGAGGAATCCGCCGCGTCCGTGCGCGGGGACATCGACGCCCTCGCCCAGCGTGACGACGGCAGCACCAAGGCCGAGGACGCCCGGCTCAAGGCGCTGGAGCGGGCGGCCGGCACCACGAAGCTGTCCGGCCACGCCGTGTCCGTCACCCTCGACGACGCCCCGCCGAACGCCACCGCGAACCCCGGCTACCCGGATCCGCAACCCAACGACCTGGTCATTCACCAGCAGGACCTGCAAGCGGTCGTCAACGCCCTGTGGCAGGGCGGGGCCGGCGGCATCGAGGTCATGGACCAGCGGCTGATCTCCACCAGCGCGGTGCGTTGCGTCGGCAACACCCTGATCCTCCAGGGCCGGGTCTACTCACCGCCGTACAAGATCACGGCCGTGGGTGACCCCGGAAAGCTCAAGCAGGCGCTGAACGCCTCCCCGGCGATCCAGAACTACCTGCTGTACGTGAAGGCGTACGGGCTCGGCTGGAAAGTCGACGAGCGCCAGGCGGTGACTCTTCCCGGCTACTCGGGCACAGTGGATCTCCACTATGCGGAGCCGGTGAAGTAGCGAGCAGCTGCGGGGAGGCCGACCGGTGTCGGTGCGACTGATCGTCAGGACGTTCAGCGAACTGTGCATCACGATCGGCGCCCTGATCATCCTCTTTGTGGTGTATGTGCTGTTCTGGACCGGAGTGAAGGCCGCCGGTGCGACCGAGGGACAGATCGACGACCTGCAACGCCAGTGGGCGCGGGGGGCGGTGTCCGCGCCCGCCCCGCCGGCATCGGCCGCACCGAATTCACCGAAGACGCCCCGCGCCCCGAAGGCGTACCGCGACGGGAAGCCGTTCGCGATGCTCTACATACCGCGCTTCGGGAAGGGCTGGGACTGGCCCATCCTGGAGAACACCGAGGTGAAGACCTTGCAGAAGGGCCTGGGGCACTACCGAGCCACCGCCCGTCCCGGAGCCACCGGCAACTTCGCGGTGGCCGGCCATCGCCGCACGTACGGCGACCCCTTCAAGGACTTTCCGAAGCTGCGCCCGGGGGACCCGGTGCTGGTGACGGACGGGACGACGTGGTTCACGTACCGCATCGACAAGAAGCCCTACCGCACCGTGCCGAGCGATATCGGCGTCATCGACCCCGTCCCGCGCAAGTCCGGCTTCGACGGGCCCGGCCGCTATCTGACGCTGACCACCTGCGACCCGGAATGGGGCAGCAGCCACCGGCTGATCGCCTGGGCACACCTGGACGCGACCCAGCCCGTGACCGACGGAAGGCCCGTGGCTTTCCACAGCTGACCCACGGCTCTGCCCCCGGCCTTTACTCTGGTCCCGTACCGAATGGAGGGGTCAGCATGTACGGCTGGATCTGGCGTCATCTGCCGGGCAACGCGTGGCTGCGCGGGTTCATCTCGCTCGTGCTCGCCCTGGCGGTTGTCTACGTGCTGTTCCAGTACGTCTTCCCGTGGGCGGAGCCGCTGCTTCCGTTCGGTGATGTGACGGTCGACGGCGCGGCCGCGACGGGGGCCGGCCGATGAGCGCCCGCATCCTGGTCGTCGACAACTACGACAGCTTCGTCTTCAACCTCGTCCAGTACCTCTACCAACTCGGCGCCGAGTGCGAGGTGCTGCGCAACGACGAGGTGACCACGGCCCACGCCCAGGACGGCTTCGACGGCGTCCTGCTCTCGCCGGGCCCCGGCACCCCCGAGCACGCGGGCGTCTGCGTCGACATGGTGCGGCACTGCGCACAGACCGGCGTCCCGGTCTTCGGGGTCTGCCTCGGGATGCAGTCGATGGCGGTGGCGTACGGCGGTGTCGTGGACCGCGCCCCCGAGTTGCTGCACGGCAAGACGTCCGCGGTGACCCATGGGGGCAAGGGCGTCTTCGCCGGTCTGCCCTCCCCCTTCACCGCGACCCGCTACCACTCGCTCGCCGCGGAGCCGGACACGGTTCCCGAGGAGCTGGAGGTCACCGCGCGCACGGCCGACGGCATCATCATGGGGCTGCGGCACCGGGAGCTGGCGGTCGAGGGAGTGCAGTTCCATCCGGAGTCGGTGCTCACCGAGCACGGTCATCTGATGCTCGCGAACTGGCTGGCGCAGTGCGGTGACGCCGGAGCCGTCGAGAGGTCGGCGGGGCTCGCGCCGGTGGTGGGCAAGGCCGTCGCGTGACCCCACCGCGCCACGGCCGCGACGCCGGTCAGGACGGCCCGCACGAAGAGGGGACGGACGGGGCCGAGGGCGCGTTCGAGGCGGCGGTCGGCCAGCTGGCGGACCCGCTGAACGACCCGTTGCCCGGGGAGCACGCCTCCCCCTGGTTCCGGGCGGAGAACGCCCCCGCGAGGGCGGCCGGTCCGGACGGCGGCCCGGGGGCCGCCGGTGCGCGGTCGCCGCAGGCGCCACACGCGCCGCAGGCGGCTCAGGAACCCCCGCGCGAGTGGTATGACCCCGAGGGCTACGAACGGGACTGGTACGGCCACCAGGAGGCCGTCCCGGCTGTCCCGGCCGACGTACCACCCGCTCACGACGAGACGGTCGCACTGCGGACGTCGGACACCCGGCGAATAGCGTCTCGCGCGCGGCAGCAGTCGCAGCCGCAGCAGCACCGCTCGGAGCCGGAACGCGGGCCGACGGCCGAGGACGCCACGGAAGTCATGGCGGCGGTACCGGCCGCGGGGCGCGTGGACACCGCGGTCACCGCCGAAGCCCCGGATGCCCCGACTGTCACGGAAGAGGAGCCGAACAACGCCGAGCAGAGCGGTACCGGCGGCCGGGCCGAGCGGCGGCGTGCGGCCAAGGGCCGCGGCCGCAGGCGTGGCGACCAGCGGCCGGGTCCGGCGTCGGAGCCCGCCGCCCCCGCGAAGCCGATGTCGCGCGTCGAGGCACGACGGGCCGCGCGGGCGGCCAAGGACAGCCCGGCCGTCGTGGTCAGCCGGGTGGTCGGTGAGCTGTTCATCTCGCTGGGCGTGCTGATGCTGCTGTTCGTCACATACCAGCTGTGGTGGACCAACGTGCGCGCCGACCAGATCGCCGGCAACGAGACGCACAAGATCCAGGACGACTGGGCCAGCGGAAAGCGTGCCCCCGGCATGTTCGAGGCCGGTCAGGGCTTCGCCATCATCCACATCCCGAAGCTGGACGTGGTCACGCCGATCGCCGAGGGCACCAGCAAGGACAAGGTTCTGGACCGCGGCATGGTCGGCCACTACGGCGAGAAACCCCTGCGCACGGCGATGCCGTCGGACAAGCAAGGCAACTTCGCGCTGGCCGGCCACCGCAACACCCACGGTGAGCCGTTCCGCTACATCAACCGGCTGAAGCCCGGTGACCCGATCGTGGTCGAGACACAGGACGCCTACTACACGTACGAGATGACGAGCGTGCTGCCCCAGACCTCGCCGTCGAATGTGTCGGTGATCGGACCGGTGCCGCCGCAGTCGGGGTTCACCAAGGCCGGCCGGTACATCACACTGACGACCTGTACGCCCGAATTCACGAGTACGTACCGAATGATCGTCTGGGGCAAGATGGTCGACGAACGGCCGCGCAGCAAGGGAAAGCCGGACGTGCTCGTGGGCTGAACGGGCCGAACATCATCACGACAGGGACGGTGCGGTGGCAGCGAGGACCGAGGACCAAGAGCAGACCGGCGAGTCCGCGCCCCCGGTGCGGCGCACGCGCCGCCATCCCGTCGCGACCGCGGTCAGTGTCTTCGGTGAACTCCTGATCACCGCAGGCCTGGTGCTCGGCCTCTTCGTCGTCTACTCCCTCTGGTGGACCAACGTGCTCGCCGACCGCGAGGCCACCAAACAGGGCCACACCGTGCGCGACCGCTGGGCCGACGGCCCCGGGGCGCTGGACACCAAGGACGGCATCGGCTTCCTGCACGTCCCGTCGATGAAGAACGGCGAGGTGCTCGTCAAGAAGGGCACCGACACCGAGAACCTCAACGACGGCATCGCCGGCTACTACACCGACCCGGTGAAGTCGGCGCTCCCCTCGGCCGAGAAGGGCAACTTCGCACTGGCCGCCCACCGGGACGGCCACGGGGCGAAGTTCCACAACATCGACAAGGTGCGGACCGGGGACGCGGTCGTCTTCGAGACCAAGGACACCTGGTACGTCTACAAGGTCTTCAAGGAGCTTCCGGAGACGTCGAAGTACAACGTCGACGTGCTCCAGGAGGTCCCGAAGGGCTCGGGCAGGAAGAAGCCCGGCCGCTACATCACGCTGACGACGTGCACACCCGTCTTCACGTCGAAGTACCGCTACGTCGTGTGGGGCGAGCTGGTCCGTACGGAGAAGGTCGACCGCGACCGTACGATCCCGGCGGAGCTGCGCTGAGGCGTAAGCCGCAGCTTCCCGGGGCGCGGCCGGCACAACACGGCGCAGGGCCCCGGTCACCGTTTCGGTGCCGGGGCCCTGCGCCGTGTCCGTGCCGGAGGGGGCGCGGACGGGGTGTGACGCCGGTCAGTGCCCGGAGCCGCCGAAGATGCTGTTGCCGTCGCCGCCGCCCGGAGGGTTGCCGCCCATCGTGGTGAGGGTGACCGGGGTGTTGGCCGGGTCTGCCTGGCTGTTCGGCTGCGGGTCGATGCCGCTGACGACGGCGTTGTCGTCGTCGGAGCTGCCCTCCGCGAACTGGATGTTCGTGAAGCCGGCATCGTTCAGGATCTGCTTGGCCTCGGAGACCTTCTTCATCCTGACCTCGGGAACGGGCTTCGTCGTCGGCTCCGGCGGGCCCTTGGAGACCTTCAGGATGATGGCGGCGTCCTTGCCCGCCTTCGTGTTGGCCGCCGGGGTCTGCCCGACCACGGTGTTCGCGGGCTTGTCGTCGTCGGTGTCGGACTTGGCGACGTTGGTGAACCCGAGCGCCGTCAGCTGGGCCACCGCCTCGTCGTACGAGCGGCCGTCCAGTCCGGGCACCGTGAGCAGCTTCTCCGTCGCGACCGAGATCTCGACCTCGGAGTTCTTCTCGGCCTTCGCGTTGCCCTTGGGCGACTGTTCCAGGACGGTGCCCGGCTGGGCGTCGGCGGACTCCACCGACTTGACGTTGACCGTGAAGCCCTGGTCCTCAAGGACCTTGCGCGCGCCGTCCTCGGACTTCTCGGTGACGTCCGGAACGGTGACCTTCGGCGCACCGGTGGAGACGAAGACCGTCACGGTGTCGTTCTCCGCGATCTGCTCGTCCGGCGTCGGGGTCTGGCGGCAGATCTTGTTCTTGGGCTGGTCCTTGCACGCTTCCTTCGGGCCCTGCTTGAGCACGATGTCGGCGTTCTCGGCGAGCCTCTGCGCGTCCTTGACGGTGATACCGACCATGTTGGGCGCGGCGAACGTGTCACCGCCGCTGTTCGTGTCACCGAAGACCGACTTGCCGATCAGGACCGCCCCGATCAGCACCAGGATGCCCGCGACGACCAGCAGGATCGTCGAGGTGTTGCTCTTCTTCTGACGGCGGCGGTCGGGCCGGTCGTCGTAGCCGTAGCCGCCGTCGTCCGGGTTGACCGGGGGCAGCATCGACGTCTGGGCGCCGTTCTGGTCCGCTGCCCGCAGGGCGGTGGTGGGCTGGTCGTTGCCGTACCCGTCGTAGCCGCCGTAGCCGGCCGCGCCCATCGCCGCGGTGGCGGCGACCGGCTGGCCGTCGAGGCAGGCCTCGATGTCGGCGCGCATCTCGTCGGCCGACTGGTAGCGGTAGTCCGGGTCCTTGACCAGGGCCTTCAACACGATCGCGTCCATCTCGGGCGTGATCTCGGGGTCGAAGTTGCTCGGGGTCTGCGGTTCTTCCCGTACGTGCTGGTAGGCGACCGCGACGGGTGAGTCACCGATGAACGGCGGCCGGACGGTCAGCAGCTCATAGAGCAGACAACCCGTCGAATAGAGGTCCGACCTGGCGTCGACCTGCTCGCCCTTGGCCTGCTCCGGGGAGAGGTACTGGGCGGTGCCGATGACGGCCGAGGTCTGGGTCATCGTCATGCCGGAGTCGCCCATGGCGCGGGCGATGCCGAAGTCCATGACCTTGACCTGGCCGGTGCGCGTCAGCATGACGTTGGCCGGCTTGATGTCACGGTGGACGATGCCCGCGCGGTGCGAGTACTCCAGCGCCTGGAGGATGCCGACCGTCATTTCGAGGGTGCGCTCCGGCAACAGCCTGCGGCCCGAGTGCAGCAGCTCCCTGAGCGTCGAGCCGTCGACGTACTCCATGACGATGTACGGGATCGAGACCCCGTCGACGTAGTCCTCACCCGTGTCGTACACCGCGACGATCGCCGGATGGTTCAGGGAGGCGGCGGACTGGGCCTCACGGCGGAACCGGGCCTGGAAGGACGGGTCGCGGGCGAGGTCCGCCCGAAGCGTCTTCACAGCTACGGTGCGGCCGAGCCGGGTGTCGTGGGCGAGGTATACCTCGGCCATGCCACCACGGCCGAGCACCGAGCCCAGCTCGTACCGGCCGCCGAGGCGACGCGGCTCTTCCATAACTGTTCCAGCCCTCTCCGTCAGTCCTGACCGCACCGGTGTGCGGTCCGGCGGTGTGCTGTTCGCGCATACGCTACCGGCCGCGCACTACGTGATCAGCCCGCAGCCCCTACCTGATATCCGACCGGTATCCCAACGTGCGGATATGGCGCCCGGCGTGACGGGCGTCACTTCTTGCTGTCGATGACCGCCTGCATGACCTTCTTCGCGATGGGGGCCGCCAGACCGCCACCGGAGATGTCGTCGCGGGTGGCCTTGCTGTCCTCGACGACCACGGCGACGGCGACGGGGGAGCCGCTGTCGGTCTTCGCGTACGAGATGAACCAGGCGTACGGATTCTCGCTGTTACCGAGACCGTGCTGGGCTGTACCCGTCTTGCCGCCGACGGTGACGCCGGGGATCCTGGCGTTACTGCCCGTTCCCGACTCGACGACGGTCTTCATCATTTCCTGGAGCTTCTGGGCGTTCTCACCCGACAGGGGCTGGCTGAACTGCTCCGGCTCGTGGGTGTAGATGTCGTCCAGGCCGGGCGACTGCCGCTTGGCGACCATGTACGGCTGCATCAGCTTGCCGTCGTTGGCGACCGCGGAGGCCACCATGGCCATCTGGAGCGGGGTGGCGCGGTTGGACGCCTGACCGATGCCGGCCATCGCGTTCTGCGGCGGGTTGTCCTTGGGGTAGACGCTCTCGGTGGCGCGGACCGGGGTGAAGACGTCCTTGTTGAAGCCGAACTTGTTGGCTTGGTCGATCATCTTCTGGTTGCCGAGGTCATCGCTGATCTTGCCGAAGACGGTGTTGCAGGAGATCCGCAGCGCCTCCCGGAGCGGGACGTTCTCACACTGGATGTTGCCCTCGTTCGGCAGGTCCTGGGTGGTCTGGGGCAGGCGGAAGGGCACCGGCGACTTCGTCTTGGCGTCGATGTCGGTGTAGAGCCCGTTCTCCAGGGCGGCGGCCGCGGTGACGATCTTGAAGGTCGAACCGGGCGGGTAGGTCTCGCGCAACGCCCGGTTGAGCATCGGCTTGTCTTTGTCCTTCTGGAGCGCCTGCCAGGCCTTGGAGTCCTTGTCGGAGTTGCCCGCGAAGGTCGAGGGATCGTACGAGGGCGTGCTGGCGAGTGCCAGGATGGCGCCGGTCTGCGGGTCGAGGGCGGCGACGGCGCCCTTCTTGTTGCCGAGACCCGTGAAGGCGGCCTTCTGCGCGGCGGAGTTGAGCGTGGTGACGACGTTGCCGCCCTGCTTCTTGTCGCCGGTGAACATCGACATGGTGCGGTCGAAGAACAACTGGTCGTCGTTGCCGGTGAGGATGCCGTCCTCCAGCTTCTCGATCTGCGAGGCGTCGAACGCCTGCGAGGAGTAGCCGGTGACCGGGGCCCACATGGGGCCGTCCTGCCAGACCCGCTTGTACTTGAAGTCGCTGTCCTCGGTCTCCTTGGACCCGGTGACGGCCTTGCCGCCGTCGACGATGATGTCGCCGCGCTCGTGGGCGTACCGCTCGATACGGACGCGGCGGTTCTCGTCGCGGGTGTTGAGCTCGTCGGCCCTCACGTACTGGAGGTAGTTGGTCCGCGCGAGCAGGGCGAAGATGAGGACGCCGCAGAAGATCGCGATCCGGCGCAGGGGCTTGTTCACGGTCGGACCACCTGGGTCATCTCGGCGTCGGAGGTAGGCGCGGGGGCCGGGGCGGGGCGGCGGGCGGTGTCGCTGATCCGGATGAGGATTCCGATCAGGGCCCAGTTGGCGATCACGGACGACCCACCGGCGGCGAGGAAGGGCATCGTCATGCCGGTCAGCGGGATGAGGCCCATCACACCGCCGGCGACGACGAAGACCTGGATCGCGAAGGCGCCGGAGAGGCCGATCGCGAGGAGCTTGCCGAAGGGGTCGCGTGCGGCGAGTGCCGTACGGACGCCGCGCTCGACGATGAGGCCGTAGATCAGCAGGACGGCCATCATTCCGGCGAGGCCGAGTTCCTCACCGACCGTGGAGAGGATGAAGTCGGCGTTGGCGGCGAAGCCGATCAGGTCGGAGTGGCCCTGCCCCCAGCCGGTGCCCAGGGTGCCGCCGGAGCCGAAGGACATGATGGCGTTGGAGATCTGTTCGCAGGCGCCGTCGGTCTGGAAGCAGGCGAACGGATCCTGCCACGCGGTCACTCGCGACTGCACGTGCGGCTCGAAGGTGGCGACACCCACGGCGCCGGCCGCCGACATCAGCAGACCGAAGACGATCCAGCTGGTCCGCTCCGTCGCGACGTACAGCATGATCACGAAGAGGCCGAAGAACAGGAGCGATGTCCCGAGGTCGGTCTCGAAGACCAGGATCAGGATCGACAGAGCCCAGATGACGAGGATCGGGCCGAGGTCTCGTCCGCGAGGGAGGTACATACCCATGAAACGACGGCTGGCCAGGGCCAGCGCATCACGTTTGACCATGAGGTACCCGGAGAAGAAGATCGCGATGATGATCTTCGCGAACTCGCCGGGCTGGATGGAGAAGGGGCCGAGTGAGACCCAGATCTTGGCACCGTTGACCGCCGGGAAGAACATCGGCATGACCAGCAGGACCAGCGCCGCCACCATGGAGATGTAGGTGTACCGCTGCAGGATGCGGTGGTCCTTCAGGACGATCAGCACCGCCACCAGCAGGGCGACGCCGACCGCGGAGTACATCAGCTGTTTGGGGGCGTCGGGGGTGTACTTGCCCCACTGGGACTCGGCACGGTCGATCAGCCGCTGTGACTGGTCCAGCCGCCAGATCAGCACCAGGCCGAGGCCGTTGAGCAGGGTGGCCAGCGGCAGCAGCAGCGGGTCCGCGTACGGGGCGAACTTGCGCACCACGAGGTGGGCCACGCCGCCGAGCAGGACCAGGCCGAGGCCGTATCCGAACATGCCGGACGGCAGCGTGCCGTCGATGGCGAGACCCACGTTGGCGTAGGCGAACACCGAGATGGCGATGGCGAAGACCATCATCATCAGTTCGGTGTTGCGCCGGCTCGGCGCGTCGATCGCGCCGATCGTGGTCGTGTTGGTGACAACGCTCATAGTGCTGAAGGCCCCCTACGGCTTTACTGCTTACCGCACTGCGGGACCAGCTTCTTCTCTTCCTCCGAGAGGCTGGGACCAGGAGTGGGAGTCGCTGAAGTCTGGTTGGTCTTGGTGGTGCCGGACTTTCCGGACGACTTGGTCGCGTCCGCGTCCGTACCGCCGGCCTGGCCCTCGTCACTGGGGGCTTTCTTCTCGGCTGCGCGGCGCTGTGCGTCCTTCTCGCAGGCAGTCGCCTGGGCGGAGAGTTCGCTGATCTTCTCGCGGGCGTCCGCGAGGTTGCCCTCGGTGATGGTCGCCTCGACCTGCTTGCGCTGGTAAGGCGGCAGGTACTTGAGTTCGATCTCGGGGTGGTCGTTCTCCACCTTCGAGAGCGAGACCCAGGCGAGGTCCTGGCTGATGCCCCGGTACAGCGCGACGTTGTCGTTCTTCGCGCCCACGTAGAACTGGGTCTGCGTCCAGCGGTAGCCGCCGTACAGACCGCCGCCGATGACCGCCAGCGCGAGCACGACGTACAGCGACCTCTTGAGCCACTTGCGGCCACCGGGCTTGACGAAGTCCTCGTCGGAGTAGGACCCGAAGGACCCCTCCGGCATTCCGTCGTACCCGGGGTCGTCACCGCTGCCGGGCGGGCCGAAGCCGCCCGAGGGCGGCGGGACGGGGCGGCCGAGGCCTGCCGCCCGTCCGGCGGGGGTCTGCATCGCGCCGCCGTCGTTCAGCTGGGCGGCCTGGTTCTCCGCCACCGCGCCGACGATGACCGGGGTGTCGTTGAGCTGCCCGGCCAGGGTGTCGTTGCCGTCGACGTCGAAGACGTCCGCGACGATGCAGGTGATGTTGTCCGGGCCGCCGCCGCGCAGAGCGAGCTGGATCAGGTCCTGGATGGTCTCCTGCGGCCCCTGGTAGCTGGCGAGCGTCTCCTCCATCGTCTGGTGGGAGACGACGCCGGAGAGGCCGTCGGAGCAGATCAGATAACGGTCGCCGGCCCGGACCTCGCGGATGGAGAGGTCGGGTTCGACGTGGTCGCCACTGCCCAGCGCGCGCATCAGCAGGGAGCGCTGCGGGTGGGTGGTGGCCTCCTCCTCGGTGATCCGGCCCTCGTCGACCAGCCGCTGGACCCAGGTGTGGTCCTGCGTGATCTGGGTCAGTACGCCGTCACGCAGCAGGTACGCGCGTGAGTCACCGACGTGGACGAGGCCGAGCCGCTGACCGGTCCACAGGAGGGCGGTGAGCGTGGTGCCCATGCCCTCCAGCTGCGGGTCCTCCTCGACCATCATGCGCAGCTGGTCGTTGGCCCGCTGGACCGCCGTACCGAGCGAGGTGAGGATGTCGGAACCGGGTACGTCGTCGTCCAGCTGGACGAGCGTGGAGATCACCTCGGAACTGGCGACCTCACCGGCCGCCTGCCCGCCCATTCCGTCGGCGATGGCGAGAAGGCGGGGCCCGGCGTAGCCGGAGTCCTCGTTGCCTTCCCGGATCATGCCCTTGTGCGATCCGGCGGCGAAGCGCAGGGAAAGACTCATGCGCACCTCGCCCGTCGGTTCGGGGTACAGCCGGTCTCGCGCCACACTGCCCACCCTCCGGTCGGGAGCCCGGCCGGGTCCGATGCCCGTGCCACCGCGGCTCGCTCGCTCCGCTCGCTCATTGTCGTACTACTTCCGCAGCTCGATGACGGTCTTGCCGATCCGGATCGGCGCGCCCAGCGGAACAGGCGTCGGGGTGGTGAGACGGGTCCGGTCCAGATACGTGCCGTTGGTGGACCCGAGATCCTCGACGATCCACTGGCCGTCACGGTCGGGGTAGATCCTGGCATGCCTGCTGGACGCGTAGTCGTCGTCCAGCACGATCGTTGAGTCATGGGCCCGGCCCAGCGAGATGGTCTGCCCCTGGAGCGCCACCGTGGTGCCGGTGAGGGTGCCCTCGGACACGACCAGCTTGGTCGGCGCACCCCGGCGCTGGCGGCCGGGCTGCTGGCGTTGCTGCGGTGGTGCCGCGGCGGTTTGGCGTGCCTGTGGCGGGCGCGCGTCGTTCGCGTTGCGGCGTGAGCCGCGCTGCGTGACGCGCGTTCCGAACAGGTCGCTGCGGATGACCTGGACGGCCACGATCACGAACAGCCACAGAACAGCCAGGAAACCTAGCCGCATGACCGTAAGGGTCAGCTCTGACATTGCCCCCGCTTCACCCTTCGGCTTGCCGGTAAACGATGGTGGTGTTGCCCACGACGATCCGCGAGCCGTCGCGGAGCGTAGCGCGGGTTGTGTGCTGCCCGTCTACCACGATGCCGTTGGTAGACCCGAGATCCTGGATCGTCGAGGGCGTTCCGGTCCGGATCTCACAGTGCCGGCGGGAGACGCCGGGGTCGTCGATCCGCACGTCGGCGTCGGTGCTGCGGCCCATCACCAACGTCGGGCGGGAGATCTGATGGCGGGTGCCGTTGATCTCGATCCAGCGTCGCACCTGCGTGTTCGGCAGGGGGCTGGGATTGGCCGGCGGGCGCCGGTCGGATGCGGATGCTGCGGGGCGCCCCGAGCCCGGCGGCGGGGCCGCGGGCATGGGCGGGGCGGCGGTGGGCGGGTAGCCGTACCCGCCGGGGGCCTGGGGGGCGGCGGAGCGCCCGTGGCCGGAACGGGGCGGGCCGGCGGACTGTCCGGGCTGGTTCTGGAAACCGTGCTGCTCGGGCTGGCCCTGCTGTGACGAACTCGATGCCAGAGTGCGGCTGCGGACCCGGTAGAGGCCGGTGTCGAGGTCGTCGGCCTTCTCCAGGTGCACCTTGATGGGGCCCATGAAGGTGTACCGCTGCTGCTTGGCGTAGTCCCGGACCAGGCCCGAGAGCTCGTCGCCCAGTTGACCCGAGTACGGGCTGAGCCGCTCGTAGTCGGGGGCGCTGAGTTCGACGATGAAGTCGTTGGGGACGACGGTCCGCTCGCGGTTCCAGATGGTGGCGTTGTTGTCGCACTCGCGCTGGAGAGCTCCAGCGATCTCGACCGGCTGCACCTCGGACTTGAAGACCTTGGCGAAAGTGCCATTGACGAGACCTTCGAGACGTTGCTCGAAACGCTTCATGACTCCCATGGGGCACCTCCTCCGGTGTCGTCGTCCCTGTACTGCTTACTGATCGTATCCACGCGTCGGGAAATCGGCTGGTTCCCCTTGTCTGCCCTGCGGATGAGTGTCCCCCCTCACACGGATCGTAGAGGCGGCCTCTCACAGTGTCCCGCACCTTGGGTGCACTCAGGAGGAGTGGGGGGCGCCGGGTCCGGGTTCCCGGTTCCCGTCAGGCGTTCGACGAAACAAAGGGATGTGAATCCGCCCTGTCCAGCGTGCTAATCTTCCTGATGTCGCCAGGGGCTCGCACCGAAAAGTGAGAGATTCTGGAAACCACTGCGCGAGTGGCGGAACGGCAGACGCGCTGGCTTCAGGTGCCAGTGTCCTTAGGGACGTGGGGGTTCAAATCCCCCCTCGCGCACAAGAGGGAAGCCCCGCAGACCACGGTCTGCGGGGCTTCTTCGGTTTGGTACCCGGGGCCGTCCCCGGCCCCGCCCCAGGGCGCTCCGGTGTGGATGCTGATCGGTTTCGGTTTCACGTGAAACGCCCGATTGGCGCCCGTCGGTGGGGAGGATGCCCGTCGGCGGGGAGGGCAGGGGGAGCCGGTCGGGAGTACTGGGATCGTTATACGGAGGGCCGGGGTCCATGGACCCCGGCCCTCCGTATGTATGCAGGCGCCCGCGGTGTACTCGGGGGCTTCAGGTGTTCAGGTGCTTGAGGTGTTTCAGGCGGCGAGTCGGGACGCGAGGCTCTTGGCCCTCTCCACCGCGTCGGTGAGCGCCTTCGCGCGGGAGGCCTCGGCGAGCGGGATCAGCTCGGCCATCTCCGGATTGCTGTGGGCCAGGGTCAGCTCCGGGACGATGAAGTCGACCTCGGCGGCAAACATGGATGTCAGCAGCGTCGCCAGATAGTTCTGGACGAACTCGGCGCCCTCGCGCGGGGTGCCGGCGGCGTAGGAGCCGCCGCGGCTGGCGACGACCGTGATCGGGGTGCCGGCCACCGGGCTGTCGGGGCCGATGTTGTGGCCCGCGATGATCACGTGGTCGAGCCACGCCTTCAAGGTCGACGGAATCGAGAAGTTGTACATCGGTGCCCCGATCAGCACCGCGTCCGCGGCGATCAGCTCGGCGGCCAGTTCGCTGCGCAGCGGGTGCTCGGCGCCGGCTGCGGCGGCCGCGGCGTCCAGGTGCGGCAGCGGGTCGACGGCGAGGTCGCGGTAGATGACCTGCCCGTCGGGGTGCTGCTCGCGCCAGGCCTCCACGAACGCGGCGGTGACCTCGCGTGACGCGGATCCCTGCGGGAAAACGGCGGAGTCGAGATGCAGAAGGGTGGCCATGGGTGTCTCCAGGGGGTCAGTAGCCAGGCGGGCTGGTGAGGCGGGCCTAGTTTTCGTATGTACCTAGTAATAACATAGTGGCTTACTAATCGTAAGTCCCTGGTGATGGCGCAGTACCCTGGGCGTATGGCGGATCACAGCGAGCAGGCGTGCCGACGGGTCGACGTGAGCATCAGCCGCGTCTTCGAGCTGTTCGGCAAACGCTGGACGGGGCCGATCGTCTCTGTGCTGATGCAGCAGCCCGTGCACTTCGCTGATCTGCGGCGAGCGATTCCCGGCATCAGTGAGCGCATGCTCTCGGACCGACTGTCCGAACTGGGGACGGCGGGCCTGGTGGTCCGGGAGGTCGACGAGGGGCCGCCGCTGCGGGTTTCGTACCGCCTGACCCAGGCCGGCGCCGCGATGGAGCCCGCGCTCAAGGAACTGGGGCGCTGGGCGGAGACGCATCTGAAGGACGGCGGGGGCGACTGCTAGGGCGTGTTTCGGAAGTAGCGCCGTCCACCCGCCGTGCAGTCGCGACTTTTCAGACCCGCCCCAGGGGCGGCTGTGCCGGGGGTCGTCCACAGGCGCTCCGAGCCGTCGTCCACAGGGGGAGACGGCTGCCGGTGAACGGCGGTACCGTCGTCGGCAGTTGATGTTGGACCGGGTCGCCGGACGGCGGCTTCGGGCCAGGCCGGGGGAGCTGTGCGCCATGGGTGAGATCGAAGCGGCGGTGCCGGTACAGCGGGCCGTGGAGGCGGATCCGCGCATTCCGGCCGTGCCCGGGTTCGCCCGGCGCGCGTACCCGAAGGAGCCCGGCGGCCCGCAGTCGCCGCGGGGTGCGGGCAAGGCGCTGCGTGAGCGTGTGCCCCGGTCCTCGCACGCGTCGCTGGTCCTGCCCGGTGGCAGGCCCGATGCCGTCCGGGCGGTCGAGGAGTCGAACCGGGGCCGGGTGCCCGAGCTCACGCCGATCCGGGTGGGGCGGATGGCGGCCGCCCCGTTCGCCTTTCTCCGGGGTTCGGCCGGGCTGATGGCCCACGATCTGGTGGGCACCCCGGTCACGGGGGTGGCGGCCCAGCTCTGCGGCGACGCCCACGCGGCCAACTTCGGTCTGTACGGCGATGCGCGCGGCAACCTGGTCATCGACCTGAACGACTTCGACGAGACCGTGAGCGGACCGTGGGAGTGGGACCTCAAGCGCCTGGCCACCTCGCTGGTGCTCGCGGGCCGTGAGGCGGGCGCGGACGAGGAGACGTGCCGCAGGGGCGCGTACGACACGGTGGGCGCCTACCGGCGGACGATGCGGCTGCTGGCCAAGCTGCCCGCGCTCGACGCCTGGAACGCCATCGCGGACGAGGAGCTCGTCTCGCACACGGACGCGCGTGATCTGCTCGGCACGCTGGAGCGGGTCTCGGAGAAGGCCCGCAACAACACCAGCGCCCGCTTCGCCGCGAAGTCCACGGAGGAGTCGGGGGACGGCGGACGCCGATTCGTGGACGCACCGCCGGTGCTGCGCCGGGCTCCGGACACGGAGGCCGCGGCCGTGGCGGCGGGGCTCGGTGACTACCTGGGCACCGTCTCGTCGGACCGGGTGCCGCTGCTCGCCCGGTACGCGATCCACGATGTGGCGTTCCGGGTGGTCGGCACGGGGAGCGTGGGCACCCGGTCCTATGTGGTGCTGCTGCTGGATCACCGGGGTGAGCCGCTGGTGCTTCAGGTGAAGGAGGCCAGGCCCTCGGTGCTGGCGCCCCATCTGCCCGCTGCGGGGTTCGAGGTGCCGGAGGTGGAGCACGAGGGGCGCCGGGTGGTCCTCGGGCAGAAGCGGATGCAGGTCGTCAGTGACATCCTGCTCGGCTGGACGACCGTGGACGGGCGGCCCTTCCAGGTGAGGCAGTTCAGGAACCGCAAGGGCAGCGTCGACCCGGCGGCCCTGGCGGCCGACCAGGTCGACGACTACGGCCGGATGACCGGCGCGCTGCTGGCCCGCGCGCACGCGCACAGCGCCGACCCGAGGCTCATCGCGGGCTACTGCGGCAAGAACGACGAGCTGGACGATGCGGTGGCCGCGTTCGCGGTGACCTACGCGGACCGTACGGAGGCGGATCACGCAGAGCTCGTGCGGGCGATCGCCGCAGGTCGGACAGCAGCCGAGCGGGGGGTGTGACGCCCGTTGCGCGGACCGCGCGTCTTTCGGGCGTGGGCCGTGGCCATACGCTGGACGGGTGACCCACGAAGCCGCCGGGGTGCCGACCACCCGGAACGACGATGACCGGCAGGACGACGACCGGCAGGACGAGAACGTGCAGGACCAGGGCTCGCAGGGCCAGGACCAGGACCGGCAGGACCAGGATCGGCAGGACCAGGACCGGCAGGACGAGCGGCCCGGCCGCCCGGACGACGCGCACGCCGAGACCGCTCCCCCCGCCGGGGCGCCGGCCGACGGCGCCGACGGCGGGCCTGCCGGGCAGGCGCGTCCCGAGGCGCGTCTCGCGCATGCCGTGCGGGTCGCCGAGCAGGCCCTGATCGAGTTCGAGATCGCGGTGGAGACCTTCCGGGTGGAGGTGGAGAACTTCTCCCGGCTGCATCACCAGCGGCTGGGCCCGATGTACGCGCGTCTCGACGAGCTCGATGCGCAGATCGCGGAGGCACGGGCCGCGAGGACCGGCGACCCGGAGGATCTGCGCAAGGCGCAGGAGGCGCGGGCGATCGTGATGCCCATGCCGGGTGTCGACGAGCTGTTCCACGACTGGATGGACTCCGACGGGCTGTCCCCCGAGGCGGGCGCGATGCTGACCGAGCAGCCCGTCCGGCCGCCGAAGCGGGTCCGGCCGACCGAGGAGGCCCGCAAGCTGTACCGCGAGCTGGCGCGCAAGGCCCATCCGGATCTGGCCCAGGACGAGGAGGAGCGGGCCCGCCGGGACGAGTTCATCACTCGCGTCAACGCCGCCTACGGGCGTGGGGACGAGGAACTGCTCAAGGAGCTGGCCCAGGAGTGGGCGGCCGGGCCTGCCGCTCCGGAGCCGGAGTTGGGCGAGGCGGACGAGCTCTACGCCCGGCTGAACTGGCTGACCCAGCGCAAGGAACTGCTGACGGTGCTCGCGCAGGAGCTGGAGCAGAGCGCGATCGGCGCCATGCTGCGGATGGCCCCGGACGATCCGGATCACCTGCTCGAAGAGATCGCGGAGCAGCTGCTGGGCGAGGTGTCGCAGCGTGAGGCGGAGCTAACAGCTCTGGTGCAGTAGCGTTTCCTGGGATTTCGGAGCGTAACCAACGAGAGAAGGCGTGATCCATGAATCTCGGCCCGCTTCCCACGGTCGATGTGACGGCGGTGCCGGCGGACGGCCTCGTGCTGGACGTACGGGAGGACGACGAATGGGCGGCCGGGCACGTCGACGGCGCCCTGCACATCCCGATGAGCGGCTTCGTGGGCCGCTTCGGTGAGCTGACGGAGGCGGCGGAGGACGGCCGGCGCGTGCATGTGATGTGCCGGGTCGGCGGCCGGTCCGCCCAGGTCACCCAGTACCTGGTGCAGCAGGGCATCGACGCCGTGAACATCGACGGCGGAATGCTCGCCTGGGATGCCGCCGGGCGCCCGATGGTCACCGACAGCGGTAGCCCGGCCTTCGTCGTCTGATCGTCCGCCGCCTGGGGGCGCCTGGGTGTCTCCTGGCTGTCTCTGGCCCGGACGGGCTCTTCCGGCTCCCCGCGCGGCGGTTGCGGTCAGTCCAGGGAGTGCGCGGCCAGTAGATCGCCCAGTGCTTCCTCGTGGGCGGCGGCCGGGCCGAGGGAGAGCTCGATCTGCTTCGCCCAGGCGTGGAAGCGGTGCAAGGGGTAGTCGGTGTCCGCGCCGAAGCCGCCGTGCAGGTGCTGTGCCGTCTGCACGACCCGGCGGACCCCGTCCGACGCCCAGATCTTCGCCACGGCGACATCGCCCGCCGGGGGCAGCGCGCCACTCCCGCCGGAGGCGATCCGCCAGGCGGCCTGCCAGAGGGTCACCTCCATGGCCCGCAGGTCGATGTAGCGGTCGGCGGCCTGTACGGCGACGGCCTGGAAGGTCGCCACCGGGAAGCCGAACTGCTCGCGCTTCCCGGTGTACTGGCTCGTCATGGCCAGTACTGCCTCACCCAGCCCCAGCGCGAGCGCGCAGGTTCCGGTGGTGAGCAGTGCGTGCAGCCACTCCCAGGCGCCGACGGCGTCGATCAGCTCGCGGCGCGCGATCCGTACCGCGTCCAGCCGTACCTCACCGAACAGTTCGCCGCTGGTGGAGACCTGCTCCGCGATGGTGAGGCCGTCGTGGCCGCGCCGGACCATGGCAACGACGGCGCGGCCGTCCCCGGTGTGGGCGGGCACCGCGATCCAGTCCGCGGTCTGCGCCCACGGCACGGCCGACTGCACACCGTCCAGCACCCAGCCGGCTTCCGAACTGTCGCCCTCGTCCCTGGTGTCGTCCGGGCGGGCGGTGACGGCGAGTTCGGCCGGATCGTGGCCGGTGCGGCCGTTGGCCCCGACGGTGAGGACGAGCTCGCCGCGGCCGACCCCGGGCAGCAACTCGGCGGCCAGGCCCTGGTCCGCGTAGCGCTGGAGCGCCATCGCGACCGCGCACGTCTCCAGCAGCGGGACCCGGGCGAGGACCTTCGCGGACTCGCGCAGCACCAGGCAGAGCGCGATCAGGTCGAGGCCGGCCCCGCCGTGCTCGGGCGACAACGTCAGGCTCAGCAGATCCCCGGCGGCGAGGCCGGCCCACAGCGGCCTGTCGATGTCCTCGGCCACCGCACCCGGTACGAGTGCGGGGCTGGGGACCGCGTCGGGCGCGACGCCCGAGAAGACCGCCCGTGCCGCCTCTACGGCTGCCTGCTGTTCCTCGGTGTAGGTGAAGTCCACTGTCCTGGCCTCCCGCGAACCGCTGTGCCCGTAACGGACCTGACGGAGCGTCAAGATAGAACAGGTTCTACAAGAAGGGAACAGGTGCGGTGCGGTGTGGCGCGGTGCGGGGCGGGTGCGCCGAGTGCTTGCTCACCGGTCGAAGTCGAGCTCCACCTCCCCGGTCACCGGATGGGACTGACAGGCCAGCACATAACCGGCCCCCGTCTCCTCCGGTTCGAGCGCGAAGTTGCGGTCCATCCGTACCTCGCCCGAGACCAGGAAGGCCCTGCACGTACCGCATACGCCCCCCTTGCAGGCGTACGGCGCGTCCGAGCGGCTGCGGAGAACCGTCTCCAGCAGCGATTCGCCCTCCTGCACAGGCCACTTGCCCGAGCGGCCGTCCAGGGTCGCCGTGAGCATGCTGTCTGCCGGGGCCTCGATCCGGGGGCGGACAGCGGCGCCGGGCCCGTCGTCCACGTGGAAGATCTCCTGGTGGATACGGGGCCGCTCGACTCCCAGGCCGTGCAGCGCGCCTTCGGCGGCCCGGACCAGGCCGAGCGGACCGCACAGATACCAGCCGTCCACATCGGCCACCGGGAGCAGAGCGGGCAGCAGACCGGTGAGCCGGTCGTGGTCCAGCCGGCCCGAGGGGAGACCGGCCTGCTGCTCCTCCCGGGAGAGCGCGGTGACCAGCTGGAACCGGTCCGGATAACGGTCCTTGAGATCAGCGACCTCGTCCAGGAACATCGTCGACGCGGCGGTCCGGTCGCTGCGGATCAGGCAGAACGAGGCGTCGGGTTCCCGCGCCAGCAGCGTCGCCGCGATGGACAGCACCGGGGTGATCCCGCTGCCGCCCACGACCGCCGCGAACCGTCCGGCGCGCGGTGTGAGAACGAAGCGGCCCATCGGGGGCATCGCCTCGACCTCGTCGCCGACCGCGAGCTCCTTCAGCGCGTAGGTGGAGAACGCGCCGCCGTCGACGAGCCGGATGCCGACCCGCAGGCGCGGGTCGGCCGGCTGCTCTGTGGCCGGTGCGCAGATCGAGTACGAGCGGCGGACCTCCTCGCCGCCGACGGTGTAGCGGACATTGAGGTGCTGGCCCGGCCTGTGGCGGAAGGTCTCGCGCAGATCCGGCGGCACGGCGAAGTCGACAGCGACCGAATCGTCCGTGAGCCGTTCGATCGCGCTGACCCGGAGCGGATGGAACATCTACAACTCCTTGAAGTGATCGAACGGTTCGCGGCATGCCACACACCTGCGCAGCGCCTTGCAGGCAGTGGACGAGAACCGGCTCAGCAGCTCCGTATCGGTGGAGCCGCAGTGCGGGCAGCGCACCGACAGGGCGAGCGGCACGGGTCCGGCGGCCGGCGAGGACGTGTCGTGCGACCGAGGAGGCGCTATGCCGAACTCGGTGAGCTTGCGGCGCCCTTCCGCGCTGATGTCGTCCGTGGACCAGGCCGGGGTGAGGACGGTGACCACGGAGACCTCGGTCATGCCGTGGTCGAGCAGCACGCGTTCGATGTCCGTGGACATCGTCTCCATCGCGGGGCAGCCGGTGTAGGTGGGGGTGAGCCGGACCGTGACGCGGCCCGGTGCCAGCACCTCCACACCCCGGAGCACGCCCAGCTCCTCCAGGGTCAGCACCGGCAGCTCCGGGTCGGGGACGGAGCCCGCGAGGCTGCGCAGCTCGTCCTCCAGCGCCGTCCGGGTCACCATGACGCCCCCGGATGGCTGCGGTGCAGATGCTGCATCTCGGCGATCATCCGGCCGAAGGGCTCCGTGTGGATGCCCTGGCGGCCCGCGCCGGCCGTCCAGGCGCCGGACTGCGGGCCGGTCGGCACGGTCAGCGTGGCCCGCTCCAGAACGGTGGTGACGGACGCCAGCCAGTCGCTCCGCAGGGCGTTCCAGTCCACCTCGACGCCTTCGACGGGCTGGAACAGCTCGCCGGTGAAACGCCACAGCGCGTCCACCGCGCGCTGCATCCGGTCGCGGCTCTCCGGCGTGCCGTCTCCGAGGCGCAGGGTCCACTGTTCGGCGTGGTCCTGGTGGTAGGCGACCTCCTTGACGGCCTTCGCAGCGATGCCCGCGAACTCGCTGCCACCGGCCGCCAGCCGCTCGTACAGCCCGTGCTGGTGGACGGAGAAGTAGAGCTGGCGGGCGATGGTGTGGGCGAAGTCGCCGTTCGGCTGCTCGACCAGCTGGACGTTGCGGAAGGCGCGCTCCTCGCGCAGATACGCCAGCTCGTCCTCGTCCCCGACGAGGGAGAGCAGCAGGCGGGCCTGGCCAAGCAGGTCCAGGGCGATGTTGGCGAGGGCCACCTCCTCCTCCAGCACGGGGGCGTGGCCCGCCCACTCCCCCAGCCGGTGCGACAGCACCAGCGCGTCGTCGCCCAGGGCGAGGGCCGCGGTCACAGGTGCTTCACCCCTTCCGGGATCTTGTAGAACGTGGGGTGCCGGTAGGGCTTGTCACCGGCCGGCTCGAAGAACGTGTCCTTCTCGTCCGGCGAGGACGCCGTGACCTGGGTGGACGGCACCACCCAGACGGAGACGCCTTCGGACCGGCGCGTGTACAGATCGCGTGCGTTGCGCAGCGCCATCTCGGCGTCCGGGGCGTGCAGGCTGCCGGCGTGGGTGTGGGAGAGACCACGCCGCGAGCGCACGAACACCTCCCACAGCGGCCAGTCGGTCGAGCTGCTCATGCTGTCGCCTCCCCGTTCGGTACGACCGTCGTGTGCTGGTGCTGCTGGTGCTGCTGGTGCTGCTGGTGTTGCTCGTGCTGCTTCTGTTGCTTCTGTGCGTAGGCGGCGGCTGCCTCGCGGACCCAGGCGCCTTCCTCGTGTGCCCGGCGGCGCTGGGTGAGGCGCTCCTCGTTGCACGGGCCGTTGCCCTTCAGGACCTCCTGGAACTCCGTCCAGTCGATCGCCCCGAAGTCGTGCTGACCGCGCTCCTCGTTCCACCGGAGGTCGGGGTCAGGGAGGGTGAGGCCCAGTACCTCCGCCTGCGGGACGCAGATGTCGACGAAGCGCTGCCGCAGCTCGTCGTTGGAATGCCGCTTGATCTTCCAGGTCATCGACTGGGCGGAGTGCGACGAGGCGTCGTCCGGCGGGCCGAACATCATCAGGGACGGCCACCACCAGCGGTTCACCGCGTCCTGGGCCATCTCGTGCTGGGCGGCAGTGCCGCCGCTGAGGGCCAGTAGCAGCTCGTAGCCCTGGCGCTGGTGGAAGGACTCCTCCTTGCAGATACGGACCATCGCGCGGGCGTAGGGGCCGTAGGAGCAGCGGCACAGGGGCACCTGGTTGGTGATCGCCGCCCCGTCCACGAGCCAGCCGATCGCGCCCACGTCCGCCCAGGTCAAGGTGGGGTAGTTGAAGATCGACGAATAGCGCTGACGGCCTGCGTGGAGCTTGTCGAGCAACTCCTCGCGGCCGGTGCCGAGGGTCTCGGCCGCGCTGTAGAGGTAGAGGCCGTGCCCCGCCTCGTCCTGCACCTTGGCGATCAGGATCGCTTTGCGGCGCAGCGAGGGTGCGCGAGTGATCCAGTTGGCCTCGGGCTGCATGCCGATGATCTCGGAGTGGGCGTGCTGGGCCATCTGCCTGACCAGTGAGGCGCGGTAGGCATCGGGCATCCAGTCGCGCGGCTCGATGCGCTCGTCGGCCGCCACCGCGGCGTCGAAGGCAGCCACCAGGGCCCCGTCCGCCCCATCGGTGCTGCCCGCTGTCGCCTGCGCTGCCTGGCCCGCAGTCAATGCCGCCATCCCGGACTCCCTACCGACCGATCGTTCGGTTCAATGACTTCAATGGTGAGTCTGCGGCCCGTAGGGTGTCAACCCTGTGGATAACTGACCGGGATCGACGGGGATCGGGGCGGGATGGATTCGTACGACGACAGGGGCGTCGGCGGCAGGGACGGACGGGGTGCCGGTCCCGATTCGGGAGCGGTTCCAACGGTTCCCGACCCCCGTGCCGAGCCCGATCCCCGTGTCGATCCGGAGCCGAGTCCGAGCCCGAGCCCGAGACTGATTTCGGGTGCGGAAGCGGGTACGGGTTCTGGTCCGGAGTCCCGTTCCGGGATGGCCGGGCTGTCGTTTCCGTACCAGGTCGCCGCCGCTGTGGCGCTCGCGGTGATCGGGCTGGTCACCTGCACTCAGCTGGCGATGGTGTTTCTGCACGTCGCCCCCTCCAACACGCTGACCAAGCAGCACGGCAAGGGGGTGGACGAATGGGTCTATCCGGAGTTCGAACAGAACTGGAAGCTCTTCGCCCCCAATCCGCTGCAGCAGAACGTCGCCGTGCACGTGCGTGCTGAGATAGCCGGTCCCGACGGCCGTCGTACCACTCCCTGGATGAGTCTCTCGGGCGAGGACGGCAAGGCGATACGCGGCAACCCGCTGCCCAGCCACGTCCAGCAGAACGAACTCCGCCGGGGCTGGGACTTCTACCTCGGGTCCCACGACAGCCAGAACCGGACCAACGGGCTGCGCGGCACCCTCTCCGAGCAGTACATCCGCCGAATAGTCATGCTGCGCCTCGGTGAACACGACTACGGCGGCACCGTCGAACGGATCCAGGTCCGCTCCGAGGTGCGGTCCGTCGCGGCGCCTCCGTGGAGCGACGAGAAGATCAGCACGAAACCGTCCTACCGGGTGCTGCCGTGGTGGAACGTCACCGCAGCCGACCTCCCCGAGGGCTCGGCGGATCCGAAGGAGACGGACCAGTGAGCACGCCCGGACCAGTGAGCACGCCCCGCCGCACGCGCGGGCTCGCCCGCGGTATCCAGCGCATCACCACCTCGTCCCTCGGTCCGTACCAGAGCGCCGTCATCCGGATCGGCTTCTCCGCCACGTACCTGCTGTTCCTGCTGCGGGAGCTGCCGCACCGGCACGAGATGTACGGCCCCGACGCCCCGTGGCGCTGGGACATGGCGGAACAGCTGATCTCGAACAACCAGGCCTTCACCACCCTCATGTGGACGGGCAGCACCGTCTGGTTCGAGATCGTCTACGCCCTGGCGCTGATCGCCGCCGCGCTGCTGCTGGTGGGCTGGCACTCCCGCGCCATGTCCGTCCTGTTCATGGCCGGAGTGCTGTCGCTGCAGAATCGCAGCATCTTCATGGGCGACGGCGGCGACAACGTCCTGCACCTGATGGCGATCTACCTGGTGCTGACCCGGTGCGGGCAGGTCTGGTCGCTGGACGCCCGCCGTGCGGCGCGCCGGGCGCGGGCGGCGCTGACGGCGGACGGAGATGCGGACGGGGACGCGGAAGTGGACGTGGACGCGGGCGGGCGCTCGCCGCGCGGGGACGTGGCCGGCCCGCTGCTGTGGGTGGCGTTCGGGGCCGTGCTGGTCTGGGCCACGGTGACGGACAACCTGGGCGGAACCGTGTGGCTCCCGGTGCTGTTCTGGATTCTGTGGACCGGGCACGGCGTCTGGTGGGCCTTGAACCGGTACGCGCCGCACAGCGAGCCGCGCACCCTGCTCGACGTCATCGCCAACCTCGCGCACAACGCCACCCTCGTCGTGATCATGGCTGAGGTCTGCCTGATCTACTCCACCGCGGGCTGGTACAAGATCCAGGGGTCGAGGTGGCAGGACGGCACGGCGCTGTACTTCCCGCTCCAGCTGCACTACTTCACGCCGTGGCCCGCCCTCTCGGACATCCTCGCCTCAAGCGGGGTGATGGTGATGGTGCTGACGTACGCCACGGTCATCGTGCAGGTCGCGTTCCCGTTCACCCTCTTCAACCGACGGGTCAAGAACGTCCTGCTCGTCGTGATGATCGGAGAGCACGCCGGTATCGCCCTGCTGCTGGGGCTGCCCTTCTTCTCGATGGCCATGATCGCCGCGGACGCCGTCTTCCTGCCGACCGTCTTCCTGGTGTGGCTGGGGGGCAGGGCGGCCCTCGGACGGGAGCTGCTGTCCCGGGGGCGCGGCAAGGCCCCGGGGCCCAGGGACGGGGCCGAGGAGCGGGAGGCACCGGAGCACAGCGGCAGTGGGGGTCATACGCTCGTCGGGTGAGCAGCGAGACCGGTAGCACCGGCAGTACCAGCGGTACCAGTGGTACCAATAGGAATCCGTCGACCGATGAGTCCGTGGCGGCCGATTCGTCAGCGGTGGAGATGTCGTCCGTGCCGGCCGAATCGTCCGTGGTGGATGAGCCGGCTCAGTACGACGACGGGTTCGGGACGGAGATCGGCGTCGGGCCGCACCCGCTGCCCTGGCCCGTGGGCGAGCATTACGACCCCGAGCTGCTCGCCCACGGCGACCGGCGCAATGTGGGCGATGCGTACCGGTACTGGACCCGGGAGGCGATCGTCGCCGATCTGGATCTGCGGCGGCACGATTTCCATGTGGCGGTGGAGAACTGGGGCCACGACTTCAATATCGGCTCGGTGGTGCGCACCGCGAACGCCTTCCTCGCCAAGGAGATCCACATCGTGGGGCGGCGGCGCTGGAACCGTCGCGGGGCGATGGTCACCGACCGCTACCAGCATGTCCGTCACCACCCCGACACCGCGGATCTGACCGCCTGGGCCGCGGCCGAGGGGCTGCCGATCATCGGCATCGACAATCTGCCGGGTGCCGTGCCGTTGGAGCGGACCGAGCTGCCGCGGCGGTGCGTGCTGCTGTTCGGGCAGGAGGGACCGGGGCTGACCGAGGAGGCGCGGGAGCACGCCTCGATGGTGTGCTCGATCGCGCAGTTCGGGTCGACGCGGTCGATCAACGCGGGGGCGGCTGCGGCGATTGCGATGCATGCGTGGGTGCAGCGGCATGCGGATATTCCTGTGGCGGGGGTGTAGGGGCGCGGGGTTTGGGTGCGGGGTGGGTGGGGGCCTGCGGCCGGCCTTCCCCTACCCGCCCCTTCCCGTAACCGGG
>CBRG010000095.1 GCA_000470535.1 Streptomyces sp. AW19M42 | reverse complement strand
CTTGGGCAGCACGTAGACGTCGGTCGGGTACTCCTCGGGCTTGGTGAACAGCTCGATCTGGGCCAGCGTCTGGTCCGCGAACGAGTTGGACATGACGAACGACGGGTGGCCCGTGGCGTTGCCCAGGTTCAGCAGACGGCCCTCGGACAGCACGATCAGGACCTTGCCCTCGGGGAACGTCCAGGTGTGGACCTGCGGCTTGACCTCGTCCTTGACAATGCCGTCGATCTTCGCGAGACCGGCCATGTCGATCTCGTTGTCGAAGTGACCGATGTTCCCGACGATCGCCTGGTGCTTCATCCTGGCCATGTCGCTCGCCATGATGATGTCCTTGTTGCCCGTCGTGGTGACGAAGATGTCGGCCTGCTCCACGACGTCGTCGAGGGTGGCGACCTGGTAGCCGTCCATCGCCGCCTGCAGCGCGCAGATCGGGTCGATCTCCGTGATGATCACCCGGGCGCCCTGCCCGCGCAGGGATTCCGCGCAGCCCTTGCCCACGTCGCCGTAGCCGCAGACGACGGCGGTCTTGCCGCCGATCAGGACGTCGGTGGCACGGTTGATGCCGTCGATCAGCGAGTGCCGGCAACCGTACTTGTTGTCGAACTTCGACTTCGTCACCGCGTCGTTCACATTGATCGCCGGGAACAGGAGGGATCCGTCGCGCTGCATCTCGTACAAGCGATGCACACCTGTCGTCGTCTCCTCGGTGACACCGCGGATCTCCGAGGCGAGGGCGGACCAGTCCAGTCCGCTGCGTTCCACCAGGGCGCGGACGACGGCCGCTTCCTCGTTGTCCGCGACGGGCAGCTCCCCCGTCTTGCGGTACTCGACGCCCTTGTGGACGAGGAGGGTGGCGTCACCGCCGTCGTCGAGGATCATGTTCGGGCCCGTGTGGCCGGGCCAGGTCAGCGCCTGCTCCGTGCACCACCAGTACTCCTCCAGGGTCTCGCCCTTCCAGGCGAAGACCGGGATCCCGGCGGCGGCGATGGCGGCGGCGGCGTGGTCCTGGGTGGAGAAGATGTTGCAGGAGACCCAGCGGACCTCCGCGCCCAGGGCCACCAGGGTCTCGATGAGGACGGCCGTCTGCACCGTCATGTGCAGCGACCCCATGATCCGGGCGCCCGCCAGCGGACGGTCGGCGGCGAACTCCCGGCGGATCGACATCAGGCCGGGCATCTCGTGCTCGGCCAGCGTGATCTCCTTGCGGCCGAAGGCCGCCAGGGAGAGGTCGGCGACCTTGAAGTCCGTGAATGCGGTGTTGGGCTGAGCGGGCATGCGTACTGCTCCTCGGGTTCTGAATCGTCTGGTGGGTGGTACGTCGTCGCTCACCGCATGCCGCTGAGAGCCGGCACGATCTCCTGCTCGGCCTCGGCGCCGTAGGCGCGCGCGACCGTGGCGAGCAGGCTGTCGCGGTCGGCGCGGTAGGCCTGGGAGCCTACGGTGCCCAGGGCCGAGGCGGCGGTCACGCAGCCGAGCCGGACCGCCGCCTCCAGCGGCAGCCCGGCGCTCACACCGGCGAAGAAGCCGGCGCGGAAGGCGTCGCCCCCGCCGGTCGGATCGGTGACCTCCGTGCCGGGCACGGCCGCGACCGTGCGCGTCGGCTCGTGCGCGCTGTCGATCCGGGCGCCCTCGCCGCCCAGCGTGGTGATCCAGGTGCCGGCGCGTTCGAGCACCTCGGCGCGGGTCCAGCCGGTGCGTTCGAGCAGCAGGGCGGCCTCGTACTCGTTGGTGAGCAGCCACTGGGCGCCGGTGACCAGCTCCCGGATCTCGTCGCCGTCGAGGCGGGCGAGCTGCTGGGAGGGGTCGGCGGCGAAGGGCAGCCCGAGCTCGCGGCACTCCGCGGTGTGCCGGAGCATCGCCGCCGGGTCGTTCGGGCAGACGAGGACCAGGTCGGGCCGGTCCCGGCTGCCGACCAGCTGCCGCAGGTCGATCTCCCGGGCGTCCTGCATGGCCCCGGCGTAGAACGAGGCGATCTGGTTGGCGTCCTCGTCGGTGATGCACATGAAGCGCGCGGTCTGGTGCTTGGTGGAGACCCGCACCCCGCCCGTGTCGACGCGGTGCTGTTTGAGCCAGACCTCGTAGTCGGCGAAGTCGGTGCCCACGGCCCCGACCAGCAGCGGTTCGAGGCCGAGGCTGCCCAGGCCGAAGGCGATGTTGGCCGCGACTCCGCCCCGGCGCACTTCGAGCGCGTCGACCAGGAACGAGAGCGAGACGTGGGCGAGCTGGTCGGGGATCAGCTGGTCCGCGATCCGGCCGGGAAAGACCATGAGATGGTCCGTTGCGATGGAGCCTGTCACCGCGATACGCACATGAACTCCTGAGGCTGGGAGGTGTCCTGGACGGCGGTCAGATTGCGGCAGCGGCCTTGAGCGCGTCGGCCCGGTCGGTCCGTTCCCAGGTGAAGTCCGGCAGTTCCCGCCCGAAGTGGCCGTACGCGGCGGTCTGGGCGTAGATCGGGCGGAGCAGGTCGAGGTCCCGGATGATCGCGGCCGGGCGGAGGTCGAAGACCTCGGAGACGGCCTTCTCGATCTGCTCCTGGTCCGCCGTACCGGTACCGAAGGTCTCGATGAACAGGCCGACCGGCTCGGCCTTGCCGATCGCGTACGCGACCTGGACCTCGCAGCGGGCGGCGAGCCCGGCGGCGACGACGTTCTTGGCGACCCAGCGCATCGCGTAGGCGGCCGAACGGTCCACCTTGGACGGGTCCTTGCCGGAGAAGGCACCGCCGCCGTGACGGGCGTAGCCGCCGTACGTGTCGATGATGATCTTGCGCCCGGTGAGGCCGGCGTCACCCATCGGGCCGCCGATCTCGAAGCGGCCGGTCGGGTTCACCAGGAGCCGGTAGTTCTCGGTCGCCAGCTTGATGCCGTCCGCCGCGAGCTGGGCGAGGACGGACTCCACGACGTGGCGGCGGATGTCGGGCACGAGCATCTCGTCCAGGTCGATCCCGGAGGCGTGCTGCGAGGAGACGACGACGGTGTCCAGGCGGACCGGGCGGTCGCCGTCGTACTCGATGGTGACCTGCGTCTTGCCGTCGGGGCGCAGATAGGGGACGGTACCGTCCTTGCGGACCTCGGTGAGCCAGCGCGACAGGCGGTGGGCCAGCTCGATCGGCAGGGGCATCAGGTTCGGCGTCTCGTCGGTGGCGTACCCGAACATCAGGCCCTGGTCGCCCGCGCCCTGCTGGTCGAGCTCGTCGATCTCCCCGTCCCCGACCCGCTTCTCGTAAGCGGTGTCGACGCCCTGCGCGATGTCCGGGGACTGGGCGCCGATGGACACCGAGACGCCGCACGAGGCGCCGTCGAATCCCTTGGCCGAGGAGTCGTAGCCGATCGCGAGGATCTTCTCGCGCACGAGGGTGGGGACATCCGCGTACGCACGGGTCGTCACCTCCCCCGCGATATGGACCTGGCCGGTGGTGATCAGGGTCTCGACGGCGACGCGCGAGGCCGGATCCTGTCTCAGCAGCTCGTCGAGGATCGTGTCACTGATCTGGTCAGCGATCTTGTCGGGGTGACCCTCGGTCACTGATTCCGAGGTGAACAGGCGACGGGACATAGCTCTCCAGAGAGGTGCGTGGTCGGACGGTTGGTGTGCATGGGCTCATCCCGCACGTTCCGCAGCGGCTCGCGGTTCTGGAGCAGCCGCCGGTCACCAGAAAGTGCGCACGTCGATCGCGCCTCCCACTGTCGCCCCGTCCACTTGAGAAGAGTTCGAAGTGCACTCGACCTCGGGTCAGGGAGCCGCCGGACCGGACCCGTGGACGGGTCCGGTCAGCTGCCGACGAGGGCGGTACGGGCCAGGTCCGGCCCCGGGAGGACGCGGCGCGAGCCGATGTCGGCCACCGTCTTGGCGAGGGCCTCCGCGAAGGCGTCGATGTCCTGACGCGTGGTGCCCTCGTACACCGAGGCGCGCAGGGCCGTGGCGCGGTCCCCGGGGCGGGCGAGCAGCGGAGTCTGATCGGCCACCGTCTTCCACACCGCCACGCCCCGCTCCGCGAGGCCGCGCCGCAGGAGCGCCGCGGACAGCTCGGGGTGGTGGAAGGCGAGGACCGCCGAGTGGTACCGGCCGGGCGCGAGCAGTTCCATGCCGGGAACGTCGACGACGGCGCAGTGCAGCGCCGGAATCAGCTCGTCGTACGGCTGGGCCGGCAGCTCCGCCCGGTGGGCCAGCGCAGAGGTGAACGCGGCGACCGCGGCCGTCGCCGGTACCGGCTCGGGGCCGCGCGTGGTGACCGCGGCCGCACGGGGTGCCCCGCCGTCGGAGTCCGACCGCGACAGTTCGTCGCGCAGTCTCGGCGCCACGTAGGCGAAGCCGACCGCCCGCGGCCCGCGCAGGAAACGCCAGCCGTCACCGGTCAGCAGATGGCAGCCGATGCGCGAGACGTCCACGGGCAACTGGCCCAGCGAGTAGGCCGCGTCGACCGCGTACAGGCAGCGGTGGGGGGCGAGGAGGCGGCCGATGTCCTCGACCGGGTTGATGATGCCCCGGTTGGCGGGGACGTGGGTCACGGAGACCAGCGCCACGGAGTCGTCGATGTGCGCGGCCATCCAGCCGAGGTCCAGGTCACCGTCGGGGCGCAGCGGAACGACCTGGACGCGGCAGCGGGTGCGGTCGCGCACGGACCGGAGCGTGGCGAGTCGGGCGGCGCTCTCGTACGGGGTGGTCCAGATCCGGTCGCCTCTGCCGAACGTGAGGCCGGACACCAGCGCGTCGAACGCCGCGGCGCCGCCGGTGAACAGTTCGGTGTGCCCGTCAGGGGTGTTGAGGAGGCGTTCGAGCCGCTGGTGGACCTCGCTGTGCACCAGGTCTCCGACCCGCTCCTCCAGGACGTGGGGCCCGAAGCGGTCCTCCAGGCGTACGCACTCCGTGAGGACCGCGCGTACCGCGTCGGGCATCCGGCCCTGACCTGCCGTGTTCAGGTGGATCATTTCCGGGGCCCCCTATGCCAGACGTTGCCAAATCTGTTGGCAATAGATTGCCTACAGAGAAGGGAAGTTGGCAATCCACGCTCCACCGACGCTCTAGTCCAAGGCTCTGTCGCAGCCCCGCCGCAGCTTCGCCGTCAAGAGGAACGCCGCAGGGGCGCCGACCGAACCGAGGCCGGAAGACAACTGTTTTCGCAGGTCAAATCCCATTTATGGGACGCGGGAGACCGAATCCTGGAGGGGTTCTCCGTCTAACGGTTTGCCAAGCTCAAGCGATCGTCGAGGATATGCCGAGCGGAACCCAAGCGGAGTTTGTCAATCTCCTTGCCAAGAAGCCGAACGCAGGCAAAACACAGAGGAGTCAGTCATGAAGGGTCTCGCCCGGGGTCTGGTCGTCACCGCAGCTCTTACCGGCGCCCTGTTCACCGCGGCGGGGGTCAGCGCCGCGGACAACATCGGCTGGCCCGTCGCCCCGGCCGGCAACACCGTCGCCGGCGACATCGGCTGGCCCGTGGCGCCGGGCGGCGGCGCTTCCCCGGCCGGCAACATCGGCTGGCCCAACGGCGCCGCCTGACGGCGGGGGCGGGCACGGGGGTAGGCATGCCCGTCCCGACGAGCGGGCGGGGAGTGTGCACCGAACCGGCCGGCCCGCCGCGGCTCACCGCCGATGCGGGCGGTGTCCTCCTCGCGGCCCTACGGCGCGGTCAGCCCGCGCACCGACGCCGGTCCAGGCGTCGCACCGGGCCTCATGTGAAACGTCGCACCGGGCACGTGGTCCCGGCGCCGCTGACGGCGTGCAGAGGCACCCGTCAGGCGTTGTCCCGCTCCTGGACCGGCCGGGGCGACGGCACGGCCGGCGAGGCGTGCAACTGGGTGAGCGCCTCGGCCAGGACCCGCCAGATTTCCGCGGCCAGGTCGATGTTCCCGCTGCGTTGCGCCTCTTCCGCCAGCGCGCGCAGCCCCTGGGCACCGCTCTCGTCGCCTTCGAACACGCGCAGCTGGTAGCGCAGGATGTCGAAGCGCACCCGGTCCCGGTACGTCATCAGCTCGTCCCTGGCCAGTCCGGCGAGCAGCACCCGGGCGTCGTCGTAGCGGCCGGTGACGAACGCCAGGTCCGCCTTGAGCCCGGCAAGTTCCTGCCCGAGGGTCTCCGTGCTGACGTAGACGAGAGCCGCCTCCGCCTCATCCACGAGCAGCTGCGCCGCCACCGGATCGGCCGGGACCTTCTGCAGGTACAGCCGGCCGGCCGCGATCCGCAGCCTGACCCACAGCGTCAGGTCCTCCCCGCTGGAGAACCCGGCCAGCGCCCGTTCGAGGACGTGCTGCGCGCCCGCGTGATCGCCCTGGCGCACCCGCACGGCGGCCGCGGTCCACAGCGCCTCCGCCCACAGCGTGTCGGCGCGGCCCTCGACCAGGTCCGTCAGCTCGTCGGCGTGGACGCGTGCGTCCGGCAGCCGGCCCGCCTCCGCCTCCACGGACGCCAGGGCGAGCAGCACACCGGCACGGTCCTCGACACCCAAGTCGGCCTCGCAGGCCAGTCGGTGGGCGTCCTCGCTCATGGCGAGGGCGGTCTGGATCTCACCGACGGACCGCAGGCAGCGGGCCAGCCGGGTCAGGCCGCGCACCCGCAGTGCGGGCAGCGCGACCTCGTCGCCCAGCCGGACCAGTTCCTCCAGGTGGGCCCGCTCACCGACGAAGTCGCCCTCCAGTCTGCGGGCGCGGGCCAGCAGCCACAGCGCCTGCCAGCGCAGTGCGGGTGACTCGTGGCTCTCGGCCGCGTACGCCTCGCGCAGCCCCTCCGCGGTGGTGTCGAAGCCGGTGGGGGCGAAGGCGGAGGTGGCCAGGGTGATCGCGTGCGCGAGCGAACCCGCCGACGGCTCCTCGAAGTCGCACGGCTGCAGGCCCAGCCGCTCGGCGAGGTGAGCCACCGCGCGTTCGGTGGGCTGGCGCCCACCCGACTCCAGCCGGGAGAGGTAGCCGGTGGACATGCCGTCGCCGGCCAGCGCGCTCTGGGACAGACCGCGGGCCAGACGGAGCTTCTTCAACCGACTTCCGAACGCGGGCTGTCGCAACATGGCCAATTCCTCGGAGAGCAGCGGACAGGGACGCATACGGGGCAGGAAGGGCCGCAGGAAACGAACCGGCGTGCCGTGGCCCGGTTCGGACAACGAGCGTACGACCGCTGACAACAGCTGGGCAAACGTTTGCCAGAACCCCTGGCCCGCTGTCCGGCAGGGCTCACGGTGCCCTTCGGTACCGCCCGATCGTCGCGCGAGTGAGACGCGAGCGGACTGCGAGTGGATTCCGAGCGTTTCGAGGCAGGCTTTCGAGCAGCCTTGCCGCGCGCATGTCCTCGTGAGGGAGTCGCTGATGAAACACGTGGTGCCCACGTTCGGGCCGAAGGAGTCCGATGACGACATCGGCTGGCCCAAACGCGGCGGCGGCGGTCGAACCGGACACCGCCGCCGCGTGCTGGTCCGTGCGCGGTTCAGGCGGCCGGGGACGACGGGACGGCGACAGCGGTGGGCCGGGGCCCGGCCGGTATCAGGAAGTCGCGGTACTCGCTGACCTCGCCCTGCGCGTCGAAACGGAACTCCGCGATCAGGCCACGTGCGACGGGGCCGTCCGTGAGCGTGATGCGGACGGTCACCCGGTCGTTCTCCGCGACCACCGACTCGTAGCGCGCCCGTTGGTGGCCGGTGGCGAGCAGAGCGTGGGCCAGTGCCTTGTTGCGCTCCTGGACGGCCTGCGTACTCAGCAGCCGGGACAGGGCTCCGCACATGGAGTCATGTGGTGTCGCGTCCATTCCAGGACCTCCCGTCCCTTCGGCGCCCCATCGCGGACACCGCTTCCCGACCGTGTCATGCGGGGGTCGACTGCCGATCGAACCCCGGTACAGCCGCGACCGCCGCTACAGCCGACTACCGCGTTCCCGGTCGGTTTCGGTCCGCCGCCACTCCAGCCGGACACGACTTCCGTCGCCCACGATGGAGTGGAGCCCGGGCACCCCTGCCCGGTCCGCGAGCCGGCCCGGGCCGCATTCCTTCCCCCGGCTGGACGGCCCGGGTTCAGGATGTCCGGCCGCCTCAGGCGGCGAACAGGTCGAACGTCGACGTCGGCCGCGGCCCCGACAGCACATCGAGCAGCGGGTCGACCGCCAGCATCGCCTGGTGCAGCCGCTGCAGCTGAGGGGACGGTTCAACCCCGAGTTCCTCGACGAGCCGCCCGCGGACTCGTCGGTACACATCCAGCGCCGAACTCTGCCGGCCGGATCGGTAGAGGGCGACCATGGCCTGTGAGTGCAGGCTCTCGTGCCGGGGATGACGCGCCGTCAACTCCATCAGCTCAGCGATGAGTTCGGTGTGCCGGCCCATTCGCAGATCCGCGTCTATCCGACGCTCCACCGCCACCAGCCGGCTCTCCTCCAGCCGCATGGCCTCGATCTCCAGGACCGGGCCGAGCCGCACGTCGACCAGGGCCTGACCCCGCCACAGGTCGAGGGCCGAGCGAAAGCGCTCGGCCGCCAGTGCGTTGTCGCCGCTCTCGAAGGCGATCTGTCCCTCACGCGTGAGGTTCTCAAAGATCCGGACGTCGATATGTGATTCCGGTATCTGCAGCAAGTAGCCGCCGTGCCGGGTGGCCAGCACGTCCTTGACGCCCTCGCGCGAGTCCGGGCCCATCGCCGTACCTAGCCTGCGGCGCAGCTGGAGTATATATGTCTGCAAAGTGGTAAGTGCACTCTGTGGCGGGTTCGATGCCCAGATCTCCTCCATCAGAGTCGGGACCGGTACCACTCGACTGGGATACAGGGCAAGCAGAGCCAGAATCTGGCGAGGCTTGCTTGCCGTAGGGACGATCGACCCAGCGTTGATTTCGGCCGACAACGGACCTAGAAGATGAACCCTCACTTCGCCCTCCCCGTTAGCGTCCGCTTTTAATGGCCTCTAGTGGCCACAAAACTGCGCTGGGGAGCAAGCTATCCGGTCATGCTCCACCGAGTGCGTTTCTCCAGTGGCTCTGTAGCGGACCTCAAATATTTCGGTTTATCCGAACTCCCGGCCCGTATTTCCCGCCTGTCATTCTGGTGGAAATAACAGAACTTGAGGAGGAGGGGCCCGTCTCACCACATGGCGCGATATGAGCCCTGGGAGGCGGGAAGGGCGAGCCGCGTCAGCTGATCGGCACCGCGCCCGCGCCCCCCAGCGGAAGCACGGAGTCGTTGATGGAGGCGCGTCCGTCGGCGACCGGAGAGGCCAGCAGCGACTTCTGCAGCCGGGCGAGCCGTGCCGACGGCTCAAGCCCCAGTTCCTGTACGAGGGTGGTGCGCAGCCGCCGGTAGAGCTCGAGCGCCTCGCCGCGGCGGCCGGAGCGGTAGAGCGCGATCATGAACTGGGCGTGCAGGTTCTCGTGGGTGCGGTAGCGGCTCACCAGTACGGTCAGCTCGGCCAGCAGTTCGCGGTGGCGCCCCAGCCTCAGGTCCGCGTCGATGCGCTGATCGAGGGCGCACAGCCGGCTCTCCTCCAGCCGCTTGACCTCCATGCCCAGCTGCCCGCCCGCCTGCACTCCGGAGAACGGCAGTCCGGTCCACAGGTCCAGCGCCTGGCGCAGGGTCTCGGCGGCCGTGGGGTAGTCGCCGGCGTCCATGGCCCGGTAGCCGAGGCCCGCGAGCCGGTCGAACTGGCGGACGTCGCTGACACCTTCACCGCTGGCGAGCATGTACCCGCCGGGCGCGGTCACCAGAACGTCCTTGGGCGTGCGGGCGGGACGGTCGGCGGGGTCCTTCAGCAAAGCGACGCCGATGAGGTCTCGCACCTGAAGCACGTATGTCTGTAGGGTCGTACGGGCGCTGCGTGGCGGCGTGCTCCCCCACAACTCCTCGACGAGGACCGACACGGGCACCACCTGGTCCGCGTGCAGGGCCAGCAGAGCGAGCACCTGACGCGGCTTGGGTGCGGTCGGGGTGATGGACACACCGTTCTCGCGCACGTCCAGCGCGCCCAGAGCATCCATGTCCACGCAGCTCGCCTCCTTGGCTTCCTGTCCTGGTACACAAGACTCACATTAAAAAACAGCACAAGCGGTTTGTCAATTGCGGCCACTCCTCCCCCCGTTCGAAGAAGAGGGGGAGCAAGGGCGGCGCTACTCCCCTTCTACTGTGGGGGGTTGCCGTGCTTGCGGGACGGCAGGTCTGCGTGCTTGGTGCGGAGCATGGCGAGCGAGGCGATCAGGACCTCGCGGGTCTCGGCGGGGTCGATGACGTCGTCGACCAGGCCGCGCTCGGCGGCGTAGTAGGGGTGCATCAGTTCGGCCTTGTACTCCTTGACCATGCGGGTCCGCATGGCCTCGGGGTCCTCGGCGTCGGCGATCTGACGGCGGAAGATGACGTTGGCGGCGCCTTCGGCACCCATCACCGCGATCTCGTTGGTGGGCCAGGCGTAGGTGAGGTCGGCGCCGATGGACTGGCTGTCCATGACGATGTACGCACCGCCGTAGGCCTTGCGCAGGATCAGCGAGATCCTCGGCACCGTGGCGTTGCAGTAGGCGTAGAGCAGCTTCGCCCCGTGCCGGATGATCCCACCGTGCTCCTGGTCGACTCCGGGCAGGAAGCCGGGTACGTCCA
>CBRG010000094.1 GCA_000470535.1 Streptomyces sp. AW19M42 | reverse complement strand
CCCAGGAGCCCGCCGCCTGCCAGCTGTGCACCACCCGCTCCACGTGCGGCACCATGGCCAGCACCTTCGGGCTGGCCTCGGCACCACCGGCGATGAGCAGCCTGACCTCCGCGGAGGAACACGGTTCGAAGTCCTGGCCGTCGATGATCACGACGTCCGGTGAGAGCTTGGCCAGGCTTGGCAGCGCGCTCGCCGGGTCGGCAGCGACGCCGACCACATCCAGACCGGCTTCGCGGTCCAGCAGAACGCTCAGACCCACCCTTGAAACAGCTCTCGAATCCACCAGAAATACTCTGGCGACGGCCTCTTGCATTACTAGCCCCCGTACACGTCAGCCAAGCTGCCAAATACAGAATGCGACCCTAGCATGACAGCCACACGGCGGGCCATATATGAGAATTGGGCAGAACCGCCCGCGCGCGTCGTCCCAGAGGGATGCGCCGATCCGTCCTGGCACTGTTTACGTTTCATTCGACGGGCGCGACTTCCCGAAGAGCGGAAGGTGCCCGAACTCGCCGGTATGAAATCACCGGGGTCCAAAAAACCGGTGCGCTCGGGCAGGGCGCAAGAGGGCGCTCAACAAGCGGTTGTGCCGGCCGAGGCGGGCGGCGGGGGCGGCAGGGGGCCGGTGAGGTAGTGCTGGATGGCCGGGCCGACGCATGCCGCGAGGTGATCGATGTCGGCCTCGGTGAGGGGCTGGAGGGCGAGGATGTGGCGGCCCATCGCCAGGCCCACCAGATGGGTCGCGGCCAGCGTGATGCGCAGGCCGGGCTGGTCCTGGCCGGAGGCCGCGGCCAGCGGCCCGAGGATGGTGGAGGTGAGCACCTGCTTGAGGATGTCCGCGGCCTCCGGGTCGGACATGCCCGTGCGGACCATGGCGGCCAGCGGGCGGCCGGTCGCCGACTCCTGCCACATCGTCAGGTAGAGCCTGACGATGTAGCGGCCGATGTCCTCCATGTCGCCCGCGACGAGTGCGGGCAGTTGGTCCACGAGCGGCTCCGGCAGGTGCACGGTGGCGGCGAACAGATCGCGCTTGGTGCCGAAGAAGTGGTGCACCAGTGCCGGGTTGACATCGGCGGCCGCGGCGACGGCCCGGATCGTCGTGGCGCCGTAGGTGCGGGTGGCGAACAACTCCCTTGCGGCCTCCAGGATGCGCACGCGGGTCTCGGTATCGCCGGAACGGCTGCCCGCGGGCCGTCCGCGATTGCGTCGAGGGACGGGGCCTGTCGTCGTCACGCCCCCATCCTACTTAATAAACGCCTGTTGTATTTCTTCTTCCGGAGCCCTAAGGGGTGCCCAGTCCGGCCCGCTCTCCGGCGGCACTTCGGGCGTGTAACGGCCCTCTTTCCGGAGGCGGACCGAGGCAGAAGCCGGGCCCGTCGTGCGGACAGTTGGCCCAGCAACTCAGGTGGCCGTTCGAGGTCACATCGGTGCGGCCCGCCGAGGGGCGCGAGGACGCCGAGCAGGCGTTGGCCTCCCGGGCCTCGTCCGCGGTGGGAGAGGGACGATGAGCCGCGCCCTTTCCACGTCCGGACGGGACGTGCCGTCCACCGGGACACCGGCTTCCGCCGACGGCTGGGGGATCTTCGGAGCACCGGCTGGGCTAGGTCCCGCAGGGCCTGGGCTGGGCCTGGGCCTGGGTCTGGGTCTGGGTCTGGGTCTGGGTCTGTGGGAGTCTCTGAGCGTCACACAGGAGCTGCGCTTCGCCAACGCCGCGTTCGGGGTCGACGACCCGAAGCTGCCACCCGCGCTGCGGGCCGTCCGGGACCGGCCCGTCGGAGCGATCGGCCTGGGGCTGCAACGGCAGCCGGCCTTCACCATCGCGCTCGCGCACGAGCCCGAACTACTGGTGCTGGACGAGCCGACCTCGGGCGTGGGCCCGCTGCCGCGGGCCCGGCTGTGGGACGCCGTGCGCGCAGAGGCCGACCGCGGCGCCGGTGTGCTGGTCACCACCCACTCCATGCAGGAGGCCCAGCACTGCGACCGGCTGGTGCTGATGGCGCACGGCAGGGCGGTGGCGGAGGGCACGGAGAAGGACATCATCGGCACCACCACCGCCTGCGAGGTCGACACCGAGCAGTGGTCCACCGCCTTCGAGGCACGGGACCGGGCCTCGCTGCCGGTCGCACTCGCCGGCCGGCGGGTGCGGCTGGCCGACGCCTCGCCCGCCGTCGTCCGTGCCACGCTGAGCGCGGCGGGCGTGGTCGCCGAGAGCCACGAGCTCCCCGCCACGCTGGAGGAGACCGTGACCGTCATCGACCGGGCCGCCGCCGCCCACGCCTGACACCGCGTTCAGGACGTCCAGCCGCTGCGCCGCCAGGCGCCCACGCCCGGGACGGGAGCCTCGGTCATGGGGAAGGCCCGTGCGGGCGGGCGTGCACCCCCTGCCCGCCCGCTCTCCCCGGCGGCCGCCGCGCGTGCGCCCTCCCCGGCGAGCCGCGCCCAGAGCACCATCAGGGCGGCCAGCTCCTCGGGTCCCGGGGCGCCGCGCACCACCCGCACGTGCGAGCCGCTCACAGCGGGATGTTCCCGTGCTTGCGGGGGAGCTTGGAGACCCGTTTGTCGGCCAGGGCACGCAGCGCCGACGCCACCTCGCGGCGGGTCTCCCGCGGCATGATCACCGCGTCCACGTAGCCCCGTTCGGCGGCCCGGTAGGGGTTGCACAGGGCCTCCTCGTACTCGGCGCGCAGCCGCTGCGCGGTCTCCTCGGGGTCGTCGGCCCGCTCGACCTCCTTGCGGTGGAGCACGGTGACCGCGCTCTGGCTGCCCATGACGGCGATCTCGGCCGTGGGCCAGGCGAGGTTGACGTCGATGCCCAGGTGTTTGGAGCCCATCACCCCGTAACCCCCGCCGTACGCCTTGCGGGTGACCACGGTGACCGTAGGTACGGTGGCCTCGGCGTAGGCGTAGATCAGTTTCGCGCCGCGGCGGATGATGCCGCCGCGCTCCTGGTCCAGGCCGGGCAGGAACCCGGGGACGTCCACGAAGGACAGGACGGGGACGTGGAAGGCGTCGCAGGTGCGGATGAAGCGGGCGGCCTTCTCACTGGCGTCGATGTCGAGGGCGCCGGCCATCATCTGCGGCTGGTTGGCGACCACGCCGACGCTGCGGCCCTCGATCCGGCCGAAGCCGCAGATCACGTTACGGGCGAAAATCGGCTGCACTTCCAGGAGTTCGGCGTCGTCGAGGACGGTCCGCAGCACCTGGTGCATGTCGTAGGGGCGGTTCGGCTCGTCGGGGACGAGGGTGTCCAGGGCGAGGTCGGCCGCGGAGAAGGTGTCGGGATCCACCACGGGGGCGTACGCGTCGACCGGCGCCTCGGACATGTTGTTGCTCGGCAGATGCCCGAGCAGCAGCCGCACGTACTCGAAGGCGTCCTTCTCGTCACGGGCCAGGTAGTGGGCGTTGCCCGAGACGGTGCTGTGCAGGAGGGCGCCCCCCAGATCCTCCCGCTCGACCCGCTGGCCGGTGACGGCGTGCAGCACCTCCGGGCCGGTGACGAACATGTGCGAGATGCCGTCCACCATCACCACGAAGTCGGTGATGGCCGGGGCGTAGACGGCGCCGCCCGCGCAGGGCCCGGTCATCAGGGAGATCTGCGGAATCACCCCGGAGGCCTCGACCTGGAGCCTGACCATCTCGGCGTAGTGGGCGAGGGCGACCACGCCCTCCTGGATGCGGGCGCCGCCGGAGTCGTTGATCCCGATGACGGGGCAGCCGATGCGCAGGGCCAGCTCCATGACCTTGTTGATCTTCTGGCCGTAGACCTCACCGAGTGCGCCGCCGAAGACGGTGAAGTCCTGGGCGAACAGGCACACCCGGCGTCCGTCGACCGTGGCGTGGCCGGTGACGACGCCGTCGCCGAGCGGGCGGTGGCGCTCCATGCCGAAGTCGTGGCTGCGGTGGCGGGCCATGGCGTCCAGTTCGACGAAGCTGCCGGGGTCGACCAGGGCCTCGATGCGCTCACGGGCGGTCAGCTTGCCCTTCTCGTGCTGTCTGCGCACGCTGGGCGTGTCCTCGGCGGCCACCCGCAGTTCCTCGCGGCGGGCCTCCAGTTCGGCCAGCCGGTCCGCGGTGCCGCGGCCGGCACGGGGGGCCGGGACCCGGGGCGGGTCCGGGGTGGGCCCCGATGGTGATGCGGGTGTGTCCGACACGGGCTGGTACCTCCCTGGGTACACGTACGGCGGTACGCGAACGGCGGTGCGGGGGCGGGATGCTGCTGGAGCGGTGGGACGGCGGAGCGGTGGGGGCCGTCGCGGGAGGAGGGTGCGGTGAGGAGGGCGCGGTCAGGAGGTGGCGGGCGAGGCGGCCGCGAGGGTGCCGTCCTCGTGCGGGCCGCGGGCGGCCCGACGCTGTACCTTGCCGCTGGTGGCGGGGGTCCCGGAGAGCAGGGGCAGCATCACCCCGAAGAGCATGCCCATGTCGTGGAAGAAAGGCAGCCAGGAGACGACGGAACTGTCGGGTCCGCACGGCCAGGACTCCAGCGTCTCCGCCGCGCTGTGCAGGAAGTTGGCATGCGAGACGACGACGCCCTTGGGATCCCCGGTGGACCCGGAGGTGTACTGCAACAGGGCCGGGGCGTCCGGTCCGGGCGGGAGCGGGAGCTCCGTCCCGGTGGCACGGGCGGGGAGGGTGTCGGTGGCGATCAGGTCCAGGCCGTCGAGCTCGGGGCCGCCGCCGAACCGTTCCAGCAGATCGGCCCGGACGGCGGCGGTGGTGAGCACCGTGCGGGTGCCGGCGTCGCTTGCCACGCGCCGTACCCGGGCCAGGGAGCGGGCCCGGGTGGGCACTTGCAGGGGTGCGGCCACCACGCCCGCCCGCATGCAGCCGAGCAGGGTGCGGATGAACTCCGGACCCGTGGGATACAGGAGCAGCGCGGGGCGTCCGGCCAGTCCCGCGGCGGTGAACGCCGTCGCGCGGGCGGTGGTGGCGTCGGCCAGGTCCCCGTAGGTCAGGGGCGGTCCGGGGTGTTCGCCGTCGCGCAGGAAGACGTAGGCGGTGTCGTGGGGGCGGGTGACGCCGCGCAGGGCGAGGGCCTCGGTGAGGGTGCGGGTCGCGTCAGTCACGGGCTCGGTGAGCTCGGCGGTCATCGTTCGCACTCCTTGTCGAGCCGGGCGAGCCGCCCGCGGTAGAAGGTGAGGGGGTCGTCGTGACCGGCCGCGGCGCCGGGGCCGAGGAGGCCGAGGGCGGTCACGGCGCCGACGAGGATCCGGTGGTCCCCGCCGGGGTGTTCGTCGGCGAGTGTGCATTCCAGGTAGGCGACGCTGTCGCGCAGGACGGGTGCCCCGGTGGTTCCGACCAGGCAGTCCAGGCCGTCGAAGGAGGGCTGCCCCCTGGCCGCGAAACGCAGGGCCATGGCGTTCTGCGCGGCGGCGAGGATGCTGACCGCGAACCCGCCGCGGGTCCGGACCGCGTGAAGCAGTCGGGAGCCGTGGCGCAGGCAGAACAGGACGAGGGGCGGGTCGAGGGAGACGGAGGTGAAGGAGTTCACCGTCGCCCCCGTCCAACCGTCGTCGGTGGTGGCGGTGACCACGGCGACACCGGTCGCGAAGTGGCCGCACACCCGGCGTATGGTGTCCGGGTCGGGAACGAGGCCGTCCGGGGCCAGGAGGTGCGGGTCAGACGTCATCGCCCAGGCCCCTGCCTCCGCCGCGCAGCCCGTAGGAGCGGACCAGGCGTTGCACCGAGGGCTGCGCTTCGCCGCGTATCCAGCGCAGGGTGCGCAGCCTGCCGCGCAGGCTCAGTACGTACTCCAGGTCGTCCGGGTCGCCGAAGCCGTAGATGGGCGGGACGATCCGGTCGTGCCGCAGGCGCCGCATGATGCGGGCGGCGGCCTCACGGGGGGCGGTGTCGCCCGCGGCGACCTGCCGGCACAGGGCGAGCGTGGCGTCGATCAGATCGTCGTACTCGGGGACCGTGCGGTGGCAGACGCCGCGGGAGGGGTCGGCGCGCAGTCCGGCGAGGGCCGGCTCCGAGGCGCCGCGGGCCAGTTCCTTGGAGCTGCGTTTGAGGGAGAGCGCGTCGAACATCGTGCCCAGCAGCCATACGCGGGCCAGCGCGCTCCAGAGTTCGAAGGAGCCGCCGGCCGTGAGCGCCGCGCCGACCAGGGCGTCGTGCCGGTCGGCCATGCCGTGCTGGAGGCGTTCCAGGTAGCGGAAGCGGCCCGGGGAGAAGTCGTCGTCGCGGGCGGCGGCCAGGATGTCGCCGGCCGCGACCAGGACCAGTTGGGCGGAGGCGTAGAGGTCGCGGCCGAGCAGCGGGTCGCCGCCGAGGGCGGCCCGGTCGAGGAGGAGCATGCGGTCGCCGACGGTGCGGGTGGCCCGCCAGTGCGGTGCCGGGTCGCTCCAGGAGGCCATCGGGCGGGCGTCCGCGAGCTGGGCGGCGACGGCGGGGTGGTGTTCGGCGTGCCGCAGGACCTCCTGCCAGAGGTCCTCGGTGCGGTGGCCCGGCGGTTCGGGGTGGCGCTTCGCGTCGAGGGAGAGGGTGACGACGGCGGGGGCGGTGGGCGGCGGGGTGCCGTCGCCGTTGCGGAAGTGGCCGATCTGGAGCCAGCCGCCGTCGAAGACGTGGGTGAGGACGCCCTGGGACCAGGGGTGGGAGTTGGGGTGCGGCGGGGCGAGCTGTTCGTAGGGCCGTACGCCGACGGCGTGGAAGCCCTGGGTGCGGGTGGCACTAAGGGTCTCGCGTTCGGCGCCCAGGGCGTGGGCGACGGCGGAGTCGGGGCCCTGGGTGTCGACGACCAGGCGGGTGCGTAGTTTCCGGCCGGATTCGAGGGTGAGCTGGACGCCTTCGCTGTCGGCGACGGCCTTCTCGACCCGGCTGCGCTGCTGTGTCCGCACGCCGCGCCGCGCGGCTCGGGCGAGGAGCCAGGCGTCGAGGTCGGGGCGGTGGAAGTGGCTTTCGCCGTGTTCGGAGGGCACGTTGAACTGGAGGCTGTGGGCGGCCCGGTGCTCCCTGCCGGGCTCATGGTGGACGAAGCCCCAGGTGCGGTGGACGCCGGACTGGTGGGACACCTCCGCGCGGACCCGGCCGGCGTCGGCGAGGAGGGCGGCCTCGGGCAGCCGGTAACGGGCGGCGATCAGCTCGTAGAGGAACGAGGTACACGGCAGGGTCGCCTCGCCGCCGGTGACCCGGGGCATCTGGTCCTCGCCCAGGAGCTCCACTGTCAGGCCGCCCCGCGCGAGTGCGAGGGCCAGCAGGGTGCCGGTGGTCGAGGTGCCGAGGACGGTCACGTCCACGTCGTCGGCGGAGCGGGTGCCTGGTTTGTCGGGCTGGCTGGTCATCTTCCCCATCACCTGTTCGGATCGGGCGCGGTCGGGTGCCTGTGGGTGCGGCCGGGAGGCCGCGGGGGTGCCCGCGGGTCAGCGGCCGGGCACGTGTTCGCGGGCGAAGGAGCTCATGGCGCCGGTGATCGTGCCGGCGATGTGCGCGGGTGCCTTGGTCCGGGCCCAGGCCGCGGTGCGGGCCATGCGCGGCGGTGTGGCGTGGAAGAAGTGGTTGTCGGGCCGGTGCAGTTGCAGGGGCGGGGGCAGGAAGTCGGCCCGGCCCAGGAGGTCGAAGATGCGGGTGGACGCCTCGCGCGGGTCCAGGGTGCCGCTCTCGACCTGTTCGCTGATGGCGGTGGAGGCGCGCAGCAGTTCGTTGGTGGGCTCGTGGGTGGGGAAGGGCGAGCCGAGGTGCTTGGCGTTCTCCAGGTCGCGCAGCGGTTGCAGGTCACCGAAGCGGCGCAGGCGGTCGTAGGCGGTCTGGAGGCCGAAGGTGCCGAGGACCGTGGAGATCGCCCAGACCCGGAAGACCGCGTTCCAGAGGTCGTAGTCCCGGAAGGCGGTGAATGAACTGTTCACCAGCTCGTCGTTGGAGTCCAGCAGGCGCTGTTCGAGCTGTTCGACCGGGGCGAAGCGGTCGCGGGAGAAGTCGTCGTCGCGGAAGGCGTCGAGCAGGCGGTGGGCCAGGACGTTGACGACTTCCAGGGTGTTGGTCATGCCGCGCGAGTAGAGGGCGTCGATGAAGCCGGCTGCGTGTGCGGTGACGCAGTAGCGGTCGCCGACCGTCCCGCTCGCGGAGTACTGGAGGCGGCCGGTGGAGACCCACTCGCGCACCGGGCGGGCGTCGCGGAACTGGGGGGCGATGTCGGGGAAGCGGCGCAGGAAGTCGTCGAACTCCTGCTGGGGCGGGCAGTCGGGGCGGGGGTGGCGCCGGGGGTCGAGGGTGAGGCCGACGCTGACGAGGGGGTTGGTGCCGTTCTTGGTGTTGTCGAAGGGGATGACCCACAGCCAGCCGCCGTCGAAGACGTGGTGGAGGGTGCCCTCGTGCCAGGGGCTGGGGTTGCCGTAGGCCCCCGGATTGCGCATCACCTGGTCGTAGGGCTTGACGTTCACCATGTGGGTGAACAGCGACCGGGAGTGGTGGCGGAAGCGGGTGGGGGTCTCGCGCAGGCCGAAGCGTTCGGCTACCGGAGACCGGTGGCCGCTGGCGTCCACGACGTAGCGGGCGAGGTACCGGGTGCCGCCGGCGGCGCTCAGGGTGACCCCAGAGCCGTCGATGTCGATCTCCTCGATACGGGTGTTCTGACGGACCTCCGCGCCGTAGCGGGCGGCGGTGTACGTCATGTAGGCGTCGATGTCCTGGCGGAAGAAGTGGTTCTCAGTGTGCAGCATCCGGGGGATGACGAACTGGTTGACCTCGTCGGGCCGCTGCGCCTGTCCCTCGCGCTGGTAGACGAAGCCGAAGTTCCGCTTGATGCCGCAGGCGCCGGTGACGTGCTTGCGCACCGAGGCGAAGCTGGACAGGTGGCCGATCTCGGGTACGCCGTAGCGGGCGGCCACCACCTTCAGCAGGACCGAGGTGTAGGGGATGGTGGACTCGCCGATGGCGAAGCGGGGGTGGCTGCCGGCGTCCAGCAGCAGCACCTTGGCACCGTTGCGAGCGAGCACCGATGCCAGGATCGAGCCGGCGATGCCGGCTCCCAGGATGGCGACGTCGTGGCGTTCCGTCATCTGATGCCTCTTTCGTTCTGTGCTGCCGGCCCCGTGGGCGGTCGGCCGGTGCCGGCGTCGGTGGTGCCGCCGGGGCGGCCTGAAGGACGGGTCGTGGGGTCAGGAGGCCTGGGGCGCGGGGTGCTGGCGGGCGACTTCTTCGGCGAGCAGGCGCCCCCAGCCGACGGCCGGGATCGCGAAGAAGGGCCGCGGTTCCAGGCGCAGGGCGAGGTCCTTGCGGTAGCGGGTGATGAGCTGGATGACGCCGAGGGAGTCCAGGCCCATGTCGAGCAGGTCGATGGCGTCGGTGATCTCGGCGCGTTCCACGCCGAGCTGGTCGGCGAGCGTGTCGCGGACGTAGCTGTCGAGGAGGTCCTCGTGCCGGTCCGCCGGGGTGATGAGAACGCGGCTCAGCAGCGGCGAGGGCCCGGCATCGGTTCCGCCGGGTTCGGCGGCCCGGATGCCGGCCAGCAGAGGGCGGGCACGGCGGGACTCCAGGAGGGGTTTGAGGGTGTCCCAGTCCGCGCCGGAGACCACCGCGTGGGCGTGGCCCGAACCCATCAGACCACCGAGCTGTTCCAGTCCGGTGCCGGCGTCCAGTGCGCGCAGGCCGAGGGCTTCCAGGCGGACCAGCAGATCGTCGCCGCCGAGGCCGCTGGCGATGTTCCACGGCCCCCAGCCGACGCTGAGTGCGGGGCGGCCGGTGGCGCGGCGGTGGGCGGCGAGGCCGTCCAGGAAGCGGTTGGCTGCGGCGTAGGCGGCCAGGTGTGCCGATCCCCAGACGGAGGCGATGGAGGACATCAGGACGAAGAAGTCCGGCTCGTTCCCGGCCAGCAGCCGGTGCAGGGTCCACGCGCCCTCGACCTTGGGCCGCAGGACGGCGTGCAGTTCGGCGGGGTCGGCCTCGTGGATGTTCTGTGCCCCGGCAAGTCCTGCGGCGTGTACGACGCCCCGCACGGGGTGTCCCTCGGCGGCGGCGGTGGCGAGTATCTCGCGCATGGCGGCTTCGTCGGTGACGTCGGCGCGGGCGACGGTGACGCGGATACCGCGGTGTTCCAGGTCGCGTACGGCGCGGATGCGGTCGGCGGCCGGGTCCTGGGGGCCGGGTGCGGCGGACGGCCCGGTGGCGGTCAGCGTGTCCCACTGGTCGCGCGGTGGCAGGCCGGCGCGTCCGGTGAGGATGATGTGGCGGGCGCCATGGTCGGTGAGCCACGCGGCGAGGGTGAGGCCGAGGCCGCCGAGGCCGCCGGTGATGAGGTAGGAGGCGTCGGGGCGCAGCGGGGCGGGCCCGGTGTCCGGTGCGGTGCCCGTGGGCAGTTGGGGGACGAGCCGGGGTACGAGGCGTTCGCCGGCCCTCAGCGCGATCTCGTCCTCCTCGCCGGAGTGCAGCAGTTCGTCGGCGAGGTCCGCGGTTCCGCCGCCGTCGGGGTCGAGGTCGATGCTGCCGCCCCAGAGGGCCGACTGTTCGAGGGCGGCCACCTTGCCCAGGCCGATGAGCATGCCGCCGGCGAGTCCGGTGGCGTCGTCCTTCTCTCGGGCGGCCTGGGCGCCGCGGGTGACGAGCCAGAGCCTCGGCGGCCCGTCGGGGCCCGTGGCCGTGCCGTCGGCGAGTGCCTGGAGCAGGTGGACGGCGGTCTCCGGCCCGGTGACCCGGGCACGGGCGAGGTCGTCGGCGGTGGCGGTGTCGCCCGGGGGGACGTCGAGGGAGGCCAGGTGAACCACGCGGTCCAGCGGGGCGTGTTCGGTCAGCAGGGCGCGCAGCCGGGCGGGGTCGTCGCCCGGCACGGTCAGCGGGCCCGGCTCGGGGTCGTCGGCGGTGGTGAGCCGGGCGGTGACGACCTCACCGCCGCGGGCGGTGAGGTGGGCGGACAGGGCCTCGGCGACGCCGCCGGCGTCGGCGAGGAGCAGGGTGCGGCCGGCCGGGGCCCCGCCGGGGGCCGGGGCGGGGGCCTGCTGCCAGGTGACGGTGTACCGCAGGGTGTCCCCGTGCGGGTCGGGGGCGGGGTCCGGGGTGTTCGGGGCGCTGCCCGGTACGGCGGCCGCGGTGGGCGGAGCGAGCGGGAAGGACAGCCTGCGGCGCTGGAAGGCGTAGCTGGGCAGGGGGACGTGGCGGGAGGTGCCGGGGGTGTGCAGGGCCGTCAGGTCGACGGGGGCGCCCCAGGTGAACAGGTGGCCGAGGCTGTCCAGGATCTGGGTGTTCTCCGGGGCGCCTCGGCGTAGCGAGGGGAGCCGGAGCACGGGGTCGGTCCCGGTGTCCTGGTCGGACAGGGTGCGGGCGGTGAGGCCGAGGAGGGTGCGTCCGGGGCCGACCTCGATGAGCGCGCCCACGCCGGAGCCGACGAGCGCGAGCAGTCCCTTGTGGAAGCGGACTGGCAGGCGTGCGTGCCGGGACCAGTAGGAGGGGTCGGCGAGGGTGGCGCGGTCCAGGTGCTGTCCGGTGAGGTTGGAGTGGACCGGAATGCGCGGCTCGTGGAACTCGACGGTGGCGGCGGCCTCCTGGATGGCGCCGAGCACGGGATCGAGCAGGGGCGAGTGGAACGCGTGCGAGACGGCGAGGCGGCGGCCCGTGACGCCCTGGGCCGCGAGTTCGGCGGCTATCTCCTCGATGGCGTCGGTGGCGCCGGACAGCACGGTGTCGCGGGGGCCGTTGACGGCGGCGAGCGAGACGAGGCCGGTGCGCCCGCCGATGGCGCGCAGGGCGTCCTCCTCGCCGAGCGGCAGGGCGAGCATCGCGCCGGGGGTGCGTACGCTCTCCATCAGCCGGCCGCGCAGGGCGATCAGGCGCAGGGCGTCCGGCAGGTCGACGGCGCCGGCGACGCACGCGGCGGCGTACTCCCCCACGCTGTGCCCGATCAGGGCGGACGGCCGCACGCCCCAGGACTGCCAGAGTTCGGCGAGGGCGTATTCGACGGCGAACAGGGCCGGCTGGGTCCAGGACGTACGGGCCAGGGCATCGCCGTCAGGTGCGAACACCACGTCCTGCAGAGGGCGTTCGCCGTCGGCGGCGAGCAGGTCGGCGCATCGGTCGAACGCCTGGCGGAAGACGGGCTCGGTGTCGTGGAGCTGCCGGCCCATTCCGGCGTACTGGGCCCCCTGGCCGGGGAAGAGGAAGGCGACCTTGGCGCGCTGCGGCCGGCGGGCGCGGCGCGGTTCGGGCCCCTCGCCGTCGGCGAAGGCGCGCAGGCGGGTGGTGAGCTCCGGCACGGTGGTGGCGGTGAAGGCCGCACGCGTCCGCTGTGTCGCGCGCCCGGTGGCGGCGGTGCGGGCGACGGCGGGCAGGGGGG
>CBRG010000093.1 GCA_000470535.1 Streptomyces sp. AW19M42 | reverse complement strand
CCCGCCGCACCGAACTGGCCGCCGCGACGGCGGCGCGGCTGCGGCTCGTGGAGGCAGGCGCGGCCGGGCCGGACTCGGCGCTGGACCGGGTCCTGGTCGGTACGGAGCTGGGGAAGCTGCCCCAGGTACAACGCCGCATCCTGCACATGGCCTACTACGACGGCCTCCCCCAGACCCGCATCGCGGAACTGACAGGGCTTCCGCTCGGCACAGTCAAGAGCCACGTGCGCCGCGCGCTGCACCGGATCCGGCGCTCGATGTCCGGCGGCGAGGCGGAGCGCTGACCGGTACGGATCGCCGGCCGGGACGGAGGCAGACCGATGCACAAACGGCGCGCCATGCTTCGGGAGCCGGTGAATGTGACCATGGGGGTACGTCTGCGGCATCCGGACGTCTCGAAGGGCGCGATGCGTGACGACGAGGCACGGTGAAACGAGCGGAAACCGGCCGATGCGGAGATTGCATGACGACCAACAGCGCGGAGAAACCAGAGAAGCCCCTCCACTGCCTGGTGACCGGGGCCACCGGATACATCGGGGGCCGGCTGGTGCCCGAGCTCCTGGAGGCCGGACACCGGGTGCGGTGCATGGTGCGCACCCCCCGGAAGCTGCGGGACTACCCGTGGGCCGCGGACGTCGAGATCGTCCGGGGCGATGTCACCGACGCGGACTCGGTCGCCTCCGCCATGGCCGATATCGACGTGGCCTACTACCTGGTGCACGCGCTGACGACCGGTGCGGACTTCGAGGAGACGGACCGCGGGGCGGCCACGATCTTCGCTGAGTCGGCAGCCCGGGAAGGCGTCGGCCGGATCGTCTATCTCGGCGGGCTCACGCCGCCCGGCGTACCCGAGCGGGAGCTCTCGCCGCACCTGCGCTCGCGCGACGAGGTCGGCAGGATCCTGCTTGATTCCGGGGTCCCGACCACGGCCTTGCGGGCCGCGGTCATCATCGGATCCGGTTCGGCCTCGTTCGAGATGCTGCGCTATCTCACGGAGCGGCTGCCGGTCATGGTGACGCCGAGCTGGGTGTCGACGCGGATCCAGCCGATCGCGGTCCGGGACGTACTGCGCTACCTCGTCGGCAGTGCCCGGATGCCCCGGGACGTGAGCCGTACGTTCGACATCGGTGGCCCGGACGTCATCACGTACCGCGAGATGATGCAGCGCTACGCGGAAATCGCGGCGCTCCCGCACCGGTTGATCCTGCCCGTCCCGATGCTGACGCCACGGCTGTCCAGTCACTGGATCGGGCTGGTCACGCCCGTCCCCAGGTCGATCGCGCGGCCGCTCGCGGAGTCGCTGCGGTACGAAGTCGTATGCCAGGAGCACGACATCGCGCGGTACGTGCCCGACCGGCCTGGGCAGCCCTTCACGTTCGAGAAGGCCCTGCGACTGGCCCTCCAGCGCGTGCGCGAGGCCCGGGTCACCACCCGGTGGTCGTCGGCGTCGGTGCCCGGCGTGCCGAGCGACCCGCTGCCCACCGACCCCGACTGGGCCGGCGGCAGCCTCTACACGGATGTGCGAGAACTCGACGTCGAGGCGTCGCAGGAAGCCCTCTGGAAGGTCGTCGAGGGCATCGGCGGCGATCACGGCTGGTATTCGTTCCCGCTCGCGTGGGCCGTGCGCGGCTGGCTCGACCGGCTGGTGGGAGGGGTGGGCCTGCGCCGCGGGCGGCGGGACACCGACCGGCTGCGGGTGGGTGACTCCCTGGACTTCTGGCGGGTCGAGGAGATCGAACCCGGCCACCTGCTGCGGCTGCGCGCGGAGATGCGGCTGCCCGGCCTGGCCTGGCTGGAGATGTACGCGGAACGGGACGAGCGAGGCCGTGCGCACTACCGGCAGCGAGCGCTGTTCCATCCCCGCGGACTGCTCGGCCACGCGTACTGGTGGAGCGTGTCGCCGTTCCACGCGATCGTGTTCGGCGGCATGGCCCGCAACATCGCACGGGCTGCCACGGCGCTGCCGTCCTCCCCGACGGCGGAGGAACCCGGCGCACTGCCGCGGTGACCGCCGCATCCGCCGGGTGCCCACGGGCGGAACAGGAGCATGTCCACGCCCCCCACCAGGAGTTGCGCCATGACCGTAGCGGTCGTTCTCTTCACCGCCGATCTCCGTCTGCACGACCATCCGCCGTTGCGTGCCGCGCTCGCGTCCTCGGACGAGGTCGTGCCCCTGTTCGTCCGCGACACGGGGATCGACGCGGCGGGGTTCGGCGCCCCGAACCGCCGCGCCTTCCTTGCCGACTGCCTGCGGGATCTCGACGCGGCGCTGCGCGAGCGGGGCGGCCGGCTCGTGATCCGCTCGGGCGAGGTGGTCACCGAGGTGTGCCGGATCGTCTCCGAGACCGGTGCGGGCGACGTCCATCTGGCCGCTGGGGCCAGCGCCTACGCCCGTCGCCGCGAGGAACGGCTGCGGGCGGTCCTGGAGTCCGGCGGGGCGCGGCTGCACGTCCACGACGGCGTGGTCACCGCGGTCGCGCCGGGCGCCGTGACGCCCGCGGGCTCGGACCACTTCGCCGTGTTCACCCCGTACTTCAGGCGCTGGTCGGCGGAGCGGATGCGTGATCCCTTCGGTGCGCCGCGAGCGGTACGGGTGCCGGACGGCCCGGGGTCCGAGGACGTGCCGGTCCGCGCCGCCGTGCCCGGCGTCTCCGCGGGGCTCGCCGAGGGCGGCGAGCGGGAGGCCCGCAAGCGGTTCACGGCCTGGCGGCGCCACGGGCTCGCGGCGTACGAGGACCGCCACGACGACCTGCCGGGAGACGCCACGTCCCACCTCTCGCCGCATCTGCACTTCGGCACCCTCTCCCCCGCGGAACTGATCCACCGGGCACGAGCGGCCGGTGGTGCCGGAGCCGACGCGTTCGTCCGGCAGCTCTGCTGGCGCGAGTTCCATCACCAGGTCCTCGCGGCCAGGCCCGGGGCGGCCCGCCTCGACTACCGGACCCGGCACGATCACTGGCGGTCCGGGACCGCTGCCGCCGAGGAGACCGAGGCGTGGCGGCAGGGCCTCACCGGCTACCCGGTGGTCGACGCGGCCATGCGCCAACTGCGCCACGAGGGCTGGATGCACAACCGCGGACGGCTGCTCACCGCGGGCTTCCTGACCAAGACCCTTTACGTGGACTGGCGCGTCGGCGCCCGGCACTTCCTGGATCTGCTGGTGGACGGAGACGTCGCCAACAACCAGCTCAACTGGCAGTGGATGGCCGGAACGGGAACGGACAGCCGCCCCAACCGGGTGCTCAATCCGGTGCTCCAGGCCAAGCGCTACGACCCGGACGGCGACTACGTCCGACGGTGGGTGCCGGAGCTGGCGGCACTGGCCGGGCCCGCGGTGCACGAGCCGTGGAAACTGCGCGGCTCGGAGCGCGCCCGGCTGGACTATCCGGACCCCGTGGTGGACCTGGCCGACGGGCTGGGGCGGTTCAAGCAGGCGCGCGGCCTGGACTGAACGCCACCGGCGCGCGCCGGTGTGCCGGACGGCCGGCGCCGCACCGCGCGGCACGCCGGGCCGGGGGCAACACACCCCCGCGGGCCCGGTACCAGCGAAAATGCGGCCATGCCGAGTCCCGACGCGCCCTCCGCCCCGGCCGGCCGTGCCACCGTGGACGAGCCGCGCGGCCATGCGGCCCTGCTGCTCCTGTCTGCGGCGTCCGGCGCGGCGGACGCGTTCGTCTTCATCTGCGTCGGCCAGGTCTTCGCCGGGGTGATGACGGGGAACCTGGTCCTGCTGGGAGCCGCTGCCGCCGGAGCGGGCGAGGAGGGCGTGGCGCTGCGCGTGGTCACGGCGCTCGTCTCGTACGGCTTCGGGGTGGCGTGGGGTGCGGTGGCGGGCGAGCGGGTGTGGCGGCGGCTGCCGGTCATGCTGACGGCCGAGGTGGCGCTGCTCGCCGCGGCCGCTGTGCTGTGGGGGCTGGGTGTGATCACGTCGGACGCGGACCGGCTTGGCCTGCTGGCCCTCATGGGGCTCGCGATGGGGATCCAGGCCCGCCTGCGCGCGACGCCGACGAACTACTTCACCGGCACGCTGACCTCGTTCGTCGGCCGGCTGGCCGTGGGGTCATGGCGGCGGGGTGACGGCTGGGTGGCCGGCCGGCTGGCCGCCGTGGTGGCGGGGGCGGCGGCGACCGCGCTGGCCGTGCGCGACCGGCCGGGCACCGGTGCCGTGGCAGCGGCGGCGCTCGCTGCGGCGGCGTTGCTGATCGAGGCCGCACCGCGCCGACGGTGAACCGGGCAGAGGCGGCGACCAGGCAAAAGGGAAGCCCCGGCCGGATCGGGGGAATCCAGCCGGGGCAGTTCTTGGGGTGTGCGCTCAGCGCGCCATCACACATAGGTGAACGATAAACCATTGCCTCGTGTTCCCGGGAATCGACCTCCCGGACTGTGACCCGAAGCACGGACGCACGGGCACGGACGCAATGAGCCGCTCGGCGGTCAGCGCTCCTCGCGGAACAGGACGTGCCGCCCGGCGGCCGGGTCGTACTTGCGCAGGACCAGCCGGTCGGGGTCGTTGCGGCGGCTCTTGCGCGTCACGTAGCTCCGCCCCGTTCCTGCGGTCGAACGGAGCGTGACGACGGGACGGGCTTCACTTCGGGCCATGGGACCTCCGTACTCGCGGACCGGACCCGCCTTGGCGGGAACGGGATTCATTTTCGACTCGCCGGGTCCAACGCGGCAGCGGGCGGCCGCATTCCCGCCCGGTCCCGGCCCGGATTGCGAAGCGGGCGGCCCCGGGCCCGGCACTCGTCCACGACAGGTCCGGCACTCTTCCTCGACGCCGTCACGCGAGGCCGCCACGCTCGTTGACCGCAGTGCCCGACGCAGTGCCCGACCGCCCGAGGAACGTGACCCATGCACCCGAAGAGCCCCCTCTCCCCGTCGCGACCACCGCGATGATCCCGCCCGCACCCTGACGGCGGCAGCCGCCGGGCGCGGGACCTGCCGCCCGCGTACGCCCCCACGCGCCCCGCCCGCACCGCGCGGGTCCGGCGCGAAGGGGTGCGCAGAAGGTGTCCGCGCACCGGATCACTTGCCTCAACAGCCTTTGAAAGAAGGGCTGTTCGAAAGATCAGCGCACCGCTCAGCCGCTGGCATATGCCGGAAGCAAGGACGCATCGAGTGTTGCCAAACCGCTTACGGGCCCCAGCCGGCTGTGCGACAGTCGTATTCGGTCCACCCTCAGACCTGGTTGTACCGCGCCTGTATCGGAGTACGTCATGCCGTCCCATCTGTCCGCGGACCGCCCCGCCCCTCAGCCGCCCGAGCGCGATGCCGTCGACGCGTTGATCAACCAGACGCGTCGGCTGCGCGGCGATGTGGACGCGGTGCGGCGCGACGCCGTGGCTGTCGACGAGGACGATCCGCAGATGCGCTGGCAGCGCGCACTCTGCGATCTGGCGGTCCATCACCTGGACGATCTCGGCGCCCACCTGGGGCAGCTCAGGGAGGGGCTGCCGCCGGAGGCCGCGGAACAGCTCGCGGCCGAACTGTCGCTGGGCACCGGTCCGGTGCCCCTCAGCGAGGAGCGGGCGGGTTCGCTGATCGGCCGGGTGGGCAGCGCCGAGTGGAATCTGCTGACGGACGAGGTCAGCTGGTCCGAGGAGCTGCTCCAGATCTTCGGCCGGACCGCGGAGGCCGGACCGCTCTCCCTGGACGATCTCCCGACCGTGCTGTTCCCCGAGGACCAGTCCCTGCTCACCGCTCTGGTGACGGACTGCCTGGTCGACGGAAAGCCGATAGACGGCGAGTTCCGGATCCGCCGCGCCGACGGGGGCACCCGGACACTGCACATGATGGGTGAGCCCGTCCTCGACTCGGACGGCTGCACCGCTTCCATGTGGGCGGTCCTGCGTGACGTGAGCGAACTGCGGCGCAGCCAGCAGACGGTGTGCCGCACCCATGACTCGCTCCGCCGCCAGCAGCACATCGACCGGACCGAGCGCCGGATCGCGGTCGAGCTGCAGGAGGCCGTGCTCCCGCCGTGGCGGGGTTCGCTGCGCCTCCCGGACCAGGGGCCCGGAGTGCTGGACATCGCGGCCCACTACCTGCCCTCCGGGTCCGGTGACCTGATCGGCGGCGGCTGGTACGACGCCATGGAGCTGCCGGACGGCCGGACGCTGCTCACGGTCGGTGATCTGACCGGTCACGGCATCCGGGCCACGTCGGCCATGGCGATGATCCTCGGTGCGCTGCGCGGCATGGCGATGGCCGGCATCGACCCCGGGGCCCTGATGGGGCATCTGAACCAGTTGCTGGAGACATCGGTCCAGCCCGCGCTGGGCAGCGCGGTGTGCTGCCGGTTCGACCCCGCGACCCGCACCCTGGACTGGGCGCAGGCCGGGCACCCCGCACCGCTGTTGTTCCGCGACGGAACCGGGCGCCCGCTGCCCCAGCCGGACGGCGTGCTGCTCGGAGCGGCCTCCGGGGTCGCTTACGAGCAGGACGAGACGGCCCTGCTGCCCGGCGATGTGCTGGTGCTCCACACCGACGGACTGGCACGGACCGACGACGGGCGGGGCGGTCTCCGTCCGGGCACGGAGGCCCTGCTCGAACTCGCGCCGCGTTTCGCCGGGGCCCGTACCGCGCAGGACTGCGTACGCACCGTCGCGGAGGAGTTCGGCGGCGCGAGCCGACTGGACGACGCCTGTGTGCTGATCGCCCGCATCGGCGCGTAGGCCTGGCCGGTGCCCGGGGTCAGATCTCGGAGCTCCTGGTCCGCTGCTTGACGAGGGACCTCTGTGGCATCGACCGCTCGATCTCCTCGCGCAGGTCCTCGATCTTCCCGTGCCCCGCGAACTGGCCGGTGAGCCGGTACATCTCGCGCAGCCGGTCCCAGGTGCGGTGCGAGGAGGTCTCCCCCATCGACACGAGGGCAAGCCGCGCATAGCGGTCGGCCTGCTCGGGGTCGTCGGCGATGAAGCACGCGGAGGCGAGCGAGATGTAGTCGAAGATCTTGGACCGCTGGCGCCCGTTGACCCGCAGTTCGAGTGCTTGCTTCGCGTGCCGCTGGGCCATGACGGCCGCCGATGGCTCGTGCTCGGCCAGGGTGCGGAACGCCAGTGCCTGCATCCCGTGCAGATCCGCCTCGTCGAACATCTGCATCCAACTGGGCGGTGGGACATCCCCCTTGTCCGAGACGAAGAGCTCCTCGGCCAGGCCCAGCGTCCGCCGCATGGCCTGGCCCCGCCCCATGGAGGCCTGCGCCCAGGCTTCGATGGTGTGCAGCATCGCCTGGGTGCGCGGCAGGACCATGTCGCCCGAGCCGGACGTGGCGAGCTTCATGAGGTCGAGCGCGTCGTCCGGACGGCCCAGGTGGACCATCTGGCGGGCCGCCCTGGACAGCGCCTCGCCCGCGCGGGGCCGGTCGCCGCCCTCGCGCGCCGCGTGCGCCGCGATGACGAAGTATTTCTGGGCCGTTGGTTCGAGGCCGATGTCGTGGGACATCCACCCCGCGAGTACGGCGAGGTTGGCAGCCACGCCCCAGAGGCGGCGCTGCAGATGGTCGGGGTGGCGGTAGGCCAGCATGCCGCCCACCTCGTTGAGCTGGCCCACCACGGCCTTGCGCTGGAGGCCGCCGCCCCGGGAGGCGTCCCAGGCGCGGAACACCTCCACGGACCGCTCCAGCGCCTCGATCTCCTGCGAACCGATGGGCGCGGCCTCGTACCGGTCGAAACCGGCCGGGTCCGCGTGCACGGGATCGTCGGTGCGTGGGGCGTCGGCCGCCAGTACGGGGTCGGTGTGCAGCCAGTCGTGCATGGGGCCGGCGATGGTGGAGCCGGCGGCGAGCGCGGCGCCCGCGCTCACCAAGCCGCGTCGGTTGAGCATGAGGTCCATTCCCGTGAATTCGGTGAGGACCGCTGCCGTCCGCTCGGGCGCCCAGGGGAGTTGGTCGGGATCGTGTTCCGTCCCGGTCTCTCGCCGTTTCCCCATACGCCCGCGCCGGCCGAACCCGAGGTCCTCGATGGTCACGACACGACCGAGCCGCTCGGTGAACAGGGCTGCCAGCACTTCAGGGACGGGATCACGGGGGGACTCTCCCATGTCGATCCAGCGTCTCACCCGCGAGGTGTCGGTGGCGAGCTGGGGGTGGCCCATGGCCGCCGCCTGCCTGTTCACCATTCTCGCGAGTTCGCCCTTGGACCAGCCGGCAAGGCCGAACAGGTCCGACAGACGGGTGTTGGGTTCTCCGGTCACGTCAAGCCCCCAGGTTCTCGGCTGTGTTGACAGTAACCCCCTGTCAGATGCCCTGCGACTATTCGCCAGGGTTCGCCAGGGTCCGCCACATGGTCTGCCACCCGTGCGCCGGTGTCAGGTAGGAAAGCGCCACCCCGCCCGGCAGCCCTAGGTACTCCCCAGGGTGCCGAACGGCCGCCGGCCGGGGCGGCGCACGCAACTTGTCGGCGCACGAAGGGATCTGTCTCGCCCATGTACACAGCATCGTCCTCCGTGTCCGCCCCGCCCCGGCCGCTCCGTCCTCTCGGGTCGGGCGGCGGACCATATCTCGACCCCCGCGCCGCTGTTCCGGCGCCCGGCATGGGTCGGGCCCGGCGCATCGCAGGGCCGGGTGCCCCCTCGCTCAGTGGAAGACTGGACCTGTCCGGCCCGCAGGGCGCGCAGTTGAGGATGGCGATCGCCTCGGTGCACCGGATCTGCCCCGAGTTCAATCCGGTGCAGGTGCTGCGGCGCAGCGGCCGTTCGGTGCTGCTCGTCGGTTCGACCGGACGCGCGACCGCCGTCGCCAAGTGCTTACTGGACCACTCCCCGGCGTGGTCGGAGCGGTTCCGCCACGAAATAGCGGCATACCGGGCGTTCGTCCGGCATCGTCCGCCGGTACGGGTTCCCCGGCTCATCGCAGCCGACCCGGAGAACTGCACCCTGGTCATCGAACGGATGCCCGGCCGGGTGGCGGCGCTGACGAGGCATCCGTCGGAGGCGCCGCCGCGGGCCGATCTGCGGGCGGTGCTCGGCGCGGTCAGCCGGGTCAACGCCTGGCGCCCCCCGGCCGGTCTCTTCGACGCCCCGCTCGACTACGCGGCGCGCATCGCGCGCTACCACGAGCTGGGGCTGTTCACCGACCGCGACCTGGGCGATCTGCAGAAGCTCCTGCACGGTCTGGCCCACGCGGGCGGCCGTCAGGGGGGGCAGTTCTGCCACGGTGACGCGCTGCTCTCCAACATCCTGCTGTCACCCACCGGTCCGGTGCTGGTCGACTGGGAGCACGCCGGCTGGTATCTGCCGGGGTACGACCTGGCGACGCTGTGGACGGTGCTGGGTGACGCGCCGGTGGCCCGGCGTCAGATCAGCCAGCTGGCCCAGGTCGCGGGCCCGGCAGCGCGGGACGCGTTCCTCGTCAACCTGATGCTCGTACTGACGCGGGAGATCCGTACCTACGAGACGGCCGTGCAGCGTGCCATGCGGGACACCGCGGGCCCCCGGGCCGGTCAGGACCGGCCGGGTGCCCTTTCGTCGGGCGAGGAGCAGCGGCTGCTGCTGCGCCGGCTGCACGACGACTGCGCGATGGCCAGGCGGGCCGTACGAGCCGCGGTCGGCACTCGCTGACCCTCCAGGGGGCGCGCTGCGGGTCCGGTGCCGACACACCGGGCCCGCAGCGCACTGAGAGCGCGCCCGCCGCCGGACGGGCGCGCTCTCAGTGCGCGCGGACGATGTCCACGTCGGCAGCCTTCACGAAGGCGATGCGGTGGCCGATCTGGACGGTCACGTACTTCTCCTTGCCCCTGAAGAAGGAGTGGTCCAGCGGGTAGGAGGCGTCGATCGTCGGCGCGTAGAAGAAGCCGGTGGGGGCCTCGCCGCCGCCGGGGTAGGACTGGCCCGCCTTGATCGTGTACTGGAGCGGGGCGCCCACCCGCTGGTCCGCGAAGTCGGCCGGGTACTCGGACTTCTCCGGGTACGCCACGCCGTACACGGGCACCTCGGTCCGGCCGGCCTTCGGCCTCACGACATAGCCCGCGGTGGGGGTGGTGGTGCGGGTGCGGGCGGGGGTCTCGAACCAGGCCTTCTGGCCGTACCACCAGATCGCCGTCCAGCCGGGCGCGTGGCCGGCGACGACGGCCTGCTGGGTCGCGCTGATCTTGCTGCCCCAGTCCGCGGCGCAGTTGGTGCCGGGCGAGCCGTCGGTGTGCAGCCCCGGGTCGGAGAAGAGCGGGGCGTCGATGGCGGGCTCGGTGTGGAGCGGGACGGCGCTGGAGCCCTGGACGGGCAGGTCGACGTCCTTCTCGCAGTCGCGGAACGCCTGCTTGTTGTCCTTGAACCGCGGGCTGACGGTGATGAGTTCGCTGCTCTTACGGGCCGTCGGCACGGTGGGCCTGCCGAGCAGGGCCATGAAGCGGTTCCAGTCCCAGTAGGTGCCCGGGTCCCAGTGCATGCTCGCGGTGCCGGCGGCGCTGGTGGGCGGTACCCCGTCGTGGCCGATGATGTGCTGGCGGTCGAGTGGGATGTCGTACTTGGCGGCGAGATAGCGAACCAGTGCGGCGGTCGAGCGATACATCTCGGGGGTGTACCACTTGGCGCCGTCGACGGCGACGCCCTCCTGCTCGATGCCGATGGAGTTGGAGTTGAGGTACCAGTTCCCGGCCTGCCAGGCGACGTCCTTGTTCTTCACCATCTGGGTGACGTGGCCGTCGGCGGAGCGCACCACGTAGTGGGCGGAGGTCTGCTTCAGCGGGTTCTGGAAGATTTTCAGGGTGGTGTCGAAGTCCTCCTCCGTGTCATGGAGGACGATGAACCTGATCTTGTTGGTGTTCGGCCGGTCCGCGGTGTCGTAGTTGCCGTACGTCGCCTTGTCGGCCGGGTCGCCGGTCTGCTGGTAGGCCGCCGGTACCCAGTCGCATTCGAGGCCGCGCGGGCACTCCGGCCGCACCCCGTCCGCACCGGCCTGCGCCGTGGGACTGAGCAGCGCGAGACTCAGCGCGCCGACGGTGGTGAACGCGACCGCGAGTCCGGTCCTCTGCTTGGACGTCATGACAACCCTTCTTGGAGCTGTGCGCTTTTCGGGCTTTGCGTCGTGCGCGCACACTCTGTGACCTGAGGTGAGAGGACGTCAAGAGCACTGCGGGGGCGACGGGTCGAGCCAGTGGACCAGACCACTGGCAGGGGCTCTGACCTGCGGAGGGCGATGAGCGACGGCTTTCTGGCGACTTCAAGTTTTGTATGACTATTCGGGGTTGTGCGTACCCCGAACGGCCGAAGGGTAGTGCTCGCGCGGACACGACGAACCGCGTGAAACTCACGCGAAGGCTCATCGAAAGGCCGTACGAACATGGCTCAGCCCTTCACCCTGCCGGACTTCTATGTTCCGTATCCGGCGCGGCTCAATCCTCACGTCGAGGAGGCCCGACAGCACACCAAGGGGTGGGCACGGGCCATAGGGATGCTGGAGGGGTCGGGTATCTGGGAGGAGAAGGACCTCGATTCCCACGACTACGCGCTGCTGTGCGCGTACACCCACCCCGACTGCGCGGCCGACGTGTTGTCGCTGGTGACCGACTGGTACGTGTGGGTCTTCTTCTTCGACGACCACTTCCTGGAGCTGTTCAAGCGCACCCCGGACCGCGAGGGCGGCAAACGGTATCTGGACCGGCTGCCCGCCTTCATGCCGATGGAGCGCGGCGCGCCGACGCCCGAGCCGCAGAACCCCGTGGAGGCGGGGCTGGCCGACCTGTGGGCGCGGACCGTGCCGGGGATGTCGGACGGCTGGCGGACCCGGTTCGCGGAGGCGACGAAGAACCTGCTCAACGAGTCGCTGTGGGAGCTCGCGAACATCAACGAGGGCCGCATCGCGAACCCCGTCGAGTACATCGAGATGCGCCGCAAGGTGGGCGGCGCCCCCTGGTCGGCAGGCCTGGTGGAGTACGCGGCCGGCGCCGAGGTGCCCGACGCGGTGGCCGGTGAGCGGGCGCTGCGGGTGCTGCGCGACGCGTTCTCCGACGCTGTCCATCTGCGCAACGACCTCTTCTCCTACCAGCGCGAGGTCGAGGACGAGGGCGAGAACAGCAACGGTGTACTGGTCCTTGAGCACTTCCTGGAGTGCTCGACCCAGGAGGCCGCAGAGGCGGTGAACGACCTGCTGACGTCGCGGCTCCAGCAGTTCGAGAACACCGCCCTGACCGAACTCGGTCCGCTCTGCTCCGAGAAGGCGCTGGATCCCGCGCGGACCGCGGCGGTCCTGGCCTACGTCAAGGGCCTCCAGGACTGGCAGTCCGGCGGCCACGAGTGGCACATGCGCTCCAGCCGCTACATGAACGGCGGAGGGGCCGAACAGGCCAAGCCCGGCTTCGGGATGGCGGCCGCGTCGATCCGGTTCACCCCCCGGTCGGAATCTGCCAGGCTGCGGAGTCACACGTATCTGCCCTACCAGCACGTCGGCCCGTCCCTGCTGCCCGATTTCGACCTGCCGTTCGGCACGACGCTCAGTCCGCATCTGGACGGGGCTCGGCTGCGGCTCGTCGACTGGTCGTCCCGGATGGGCATCCTGGAGGCGCAGCCGGGGGTGCCCTGCTCGCATATCTGGGACGAGCGACGGCTGCTGGCGATCGACCTGCCGCTGTGCGCGGCGGGGATTCATCCCGACGCCACCCCGGACGAGCTCGATCTCTCATCGCAGTGGCTGGCCTGGGGGACCTATGGCGACGACTGGTTCCCGGTGGTGCACGGGCGGGCCCGTGACCTCGCGGGGGCGAAGGTGGCCAACGCGCGTCTGTCGCGGTTCATGCCGCTGGAGGGGACGGCCACGCCCGAGCCGGTCAACGCGCTGGAGCGTGGGCTGGCCGATCTGTGGGAGCGCACGGCGGCGCCGATGGACGCGAGCGGGCGGCGCGCCTTCCGTACCTGCATCGAGGACATGACGGCGAGCTGGGTGTGGGAGCTGGCGAACCAGGCACAGAACCGGATTCCCGATCCGGTGGACTACGTCGAGATGCGGCGGATGACCTTCGGTTCCGACCTGACGATGAGTCTGTGCCGGCTCGGGCACGGCAGGAAGGTTCCTGCGGAGATCTACGACAGCGGCCCGCTGCGCTCCCTGGAGAACGCGGCGGCGGACTACGCCGCGCTGCTCAACGACCTCTTCTCGTACCAGAAGGAGATCGAGTACGAGGGTGAGGTGCACAACGGAGTCCTGGTGGTGCAGAACTTCTTCGGGGTGGACTATCCGACCGGGATGCGGCTCGTGTACGACCTGATGAAGTCGCGGTTGCGGCAGTTCCTGCATGTCGCCGAGCACGAACTCCCAGTGCTGTACGACGACTTCGGCCTGGATGACGAGGCACGGGAGGTCCTGGCGGGGTACGTGCTGGAGCTGAAGCACTGGATCGCGGGCATCCTGATCTGGCACCGGGGCTGCCGGCGCTATCGCGAGGAGGATCTGCGGCAGGGCGCGGCGGCCCCGTGGCACCTCAGCGGTCCCACGGGGCTCGGTACTTCCGCAACCCGGGTGTCCTCGCTCTTCGGTCAGCTCTCGGGGGTCAGTGGGTAGCTCTCTCCGGCGAGTGCCCTGAAGGTCTTCGTGCCGCTCGGGAACAGGGTGCTGCTGACAGTCACCTCGCGGGTGCGGCTCGCCGTGATGACCACGCGGCGGGCCGCTCCCGAGGCCCATTCGATGTCGACGGTGAATCCGCCCCGGGCGCGCAGGCCACGCACCGATCCGTCCGGCCAGCCGGCCGGGAGGGCGGGGAGGATCTCGACCGTGTCGTGCTGGCTCTGCAGCAGCATCTCCGCGACGCCGGAGGCCGCACCGAAGTTCCCGTCGATCTGGAACGGCGGGTGGGTGTCCCAGAGGTTGGGCAGGGTGGAGGTCTTCAGCTGCTCCGAGAGCATCTTGTGGGCGTGGTCGCCGTCCCGCAGCCGCGCCCAGAAGTTGATCTTCCAGGCCTTGGACCAGCCGGTGCCGCCGTCGCCGCGGGCGCCGAGGGAGACCTTGGCCGCTTCGGCCCACTGGCTCCCGGCCTCGATCTGCCGTCCCGGGTGGAGGCCGAAGAGATGGGAGACGTGACGGTGGTCGTCGGCCGGGTCGTCCCGGTCCGTCTTCCACTCCTGGAGCTGGCCCCACGAACCGGTCCGCAGGCCGGGGTCGAGCTGGTCCAGGGCCGCCTCCAGCCTGCCCCGGAAGGCCGCGTCGTCGCCCAGGGTGCGGGCGGCCTCCAGGGTGCTGGTCAGGAGGTCGTGGACGATCTGCTGGGACATCGCGGCACCGGCGGTGAAGTCCCCGTGCTCGGGCGAGTAGCTGGGGGTGACGACGAGGAGTCCGTCACGGGGGTCGGCGCGCAGGCCGGCCAGCCAGAACTCCGCGGCCTCCTTCATCGCCGGGTAGGCGGTGGAGCGCAGATAGTCGGTGGAGCCGTTGAACCGGTAGTGCTCGTACATCTGCTGGGTGAGCCAGGCGGCGGCCTCCGGGAACCAGAACGAGGTGGAGTAGTCGTGGACGCCGGTGAACCCGTAGGGGTTTGTCTCGTTGTGCACGACCCAGCCGGCGCTCCCGAACATCTCCTTCGCCGTGCGGCGGCCCGGCTCGCGCATGGCCTCGACATAGCGGTCGTAGGGCGCGGTGGTCTCGGCGAGGTTGGTGACCTCGGCGAGCCAGTAGTTCATCTGGAGGTTGATGTTGGTGTGGTAGTCGGCGGACCAGGGCGGAGTGGTGGAGTTGTTCCACACGCCCTGGAGGTTGGCGGGCAGTGAGCCCTCACGGGAGGAGGCGATCAGCAGGTAGCGCCCGTACTGGAAGAAGAGCACCTCCAGGGCCCGGTCCGCTGGGCCTGCCCCTCCGGTGTACCCGCTGAGCAGCTGGTCGGTGGGCAGGCCGGGGTCGGGCAGTTGCTGGCCGACGTCGAGTGCCACCCGGTCGAAGAGGGCACGGTGGTCGGCCGTGTGGGCGTCGCGGACCTGCTCGTACGTGGCGCCGGCCGCGGCGTCGACGGCGGCGGTGACCTTGTCGTGCGGGTCCGCGCCCCGGTAGTTGGGATAGGTGTCCGCGTAGTCGGTCCCGGCGGCGAGGAAGAACCAGGCGCTGTCGGCGCCGGTGACGGTGAGGCCGCCGTCGGCGCCGGCGGTGACGGTGCCGCCCTCGGTGCGGACCCGGATCTGGGCTTCGAAGCGGAGTCCGTTGTCCTTGAGCGCTCCGCGTACGGTGAGCCGGTCGCCGGTGGCGGCGGCGGTGAAGTCGCTGCGCGGCGAGGTGTAGCGCAGCGTGAGGGTCACCTGTCCCGGCCGGTCCGCCGTGAACCGTCCGCCGATGACTCCGCCCGGGTGCGAGGCGAAGTACTCCCTGCTGTGGGCGGCCCCGTCCCGGGTGTAGCCGACGGTCGCGAGTGCGGTACGCAGGTCGAGTGCGCGGCGGTAGGAGGCGTCGGGGGCGGCCGGGGCGCCCGGCACGTCGATCAGCAGGTCCCCGAAGACCTGGTAGGTGCCGTAGCCGCGGCGCGACTGGCCGAGTTGGGCGGCCACTGCGTCGGGGCCGAGGGCGCCCTCGGTGTCGAGGCGCTGCCGGACGGCGTCGAGGGCGCCGGGTCTGGGGGCGGTCCAGTTCCCGAAGTCGTATCCGTCGCCGGAGCCGGGTCCGCCCGACCACAGGGTCTTCTCGTTGAAGGTGAGACGTTCGGTGGCGAGCGTGCCGTGGACGCTCGCGCCGTGGGCGCCGCCCCCGATCGGCAGGGATTCGCGCTCCCAGTCGGCAGCCGGGGCGAGGTAGTGGAGCACCGGGTTCGGTAGCTCCCTCGCTTCTCTCACCTTGACGGATTCATCGGAGGTACCGGCAGCGGCCGCCGTTCCGGATAATCCCGGAACTCCCAGCGTCAGAGCTCCAGTTGCGCCGATCGCTGTCTTCATGGTGGTGCGTCGCGTCATCCCGGATGTCATGCCGAACGACGGTAGAGGTCCGATGACTGCTAGGACAAGACGCATGACGAAGTCACCTCTTGAACAGAGGTGGGATGCGCTCGGACGGAAGTGCCACCGGCTGACCGGACAGCGCGGGCTGTGCGACGGCCCGGCCGCGGGGTGCGGCTCAGCCCTGCTGGAAGAGTTCCGCGGGCAGCGGCTTCAGAAGCGTGTACAGGTCATCGGTGATCGGACGGTCCCAGCTGGCGATCGTGACGAGCACACCGTCGCTGCGGTCGAACTGGACGCAGGCGATCCGGCTCTCGGAGAGCCTGACGCGGCGGACGATGAGCAGGTTGTCGCCCTGCATCACCGGCATGTCCTCGGTCCCGGTGACCTCGACCGGCTCGTCGTTCTCCAGCGCGAGCAGCAGCTGGGCCACCTCGAAGGGGACCTGGCCCTCCTCAGTCTCGCGGGCGGGCGAGCCCTCCGGAAGGTTACCGATGATCATCGCGGGGCCGCGGCCGCCGAACAGGTCGTAACGGAGGAAGACGCCCTGACAGCTCCCGTCGGGTGCGGGCAGCAGACCGGCGCCGAGGTTTCCGGGCCAGTCCCCCGGGTCCATGGCCAGGACGTCGAAGTCGGGGCCCGCGGGTGTGGCGGCGCTACGGCGGCGGAGGAAGGACATGCGGACATGTTACGTGGCCGGGCTCACGTCGCGGAGCCCGGTCCCGCAGGGGCCCGCACGGCGCCGGAGGGGCAACCCGCCCGGCGTCCTGTCACCCCGCGTCCGACTCCGCCGCCAGCCTCTCCAGTACGGTGACGGCCTCTGCGGCCCGGTCGTGCGGCACGAAGAGGTGGTCGTGGTGGAATCCGGCCACCACGTTGCAGCTGATCCCCGCGTCGGTGAGGGCGAGGGAGATCGCGGCGGTCAGTCCGACGGCGTCCAGTGCCGAGTGCACACGGAGCGTGATCCAGCCCGCGGGGTAGGAGTGGCTCAGCCCGGCCGCCACGGCCTCCGGCTCCGGCAGCACCAGCGTGAGCCCCTCGGTCTCACCGACCGTGACGACGGGGGAGGCTCCGGCGGGCACCACTGCGTCGGGCACGGTCGCGAAGACGTACCGGCCGGGGCGCAGCTCCGGGCGCAGGTCACTCAGCAGGGTTCGAAGGTCACTCTCAGCGGTCACACCCGTCAGGCTATCCACGGCGGACCCGGGCCGACCGCACGTGGCGGCCGCCCGGGTCCGGGCGCGGTCAGCGCGTGGGCGGTTCGGCGCCGACCAGCCACATCGAGAAGAACTGCGCCCCGCCCCCGTAGGCGTGGCCGAGCGCCCGGCGCGCACCGTCCACCTGGTGCTCCCCCGCGCCTCCGCGCACCTGGAGGGCCGCCTCGGCGAAGCGGATCATGCCCGACGCGCCGATGGGATTGGTGGAGAGCACTCCGCCCGAGGGGTTCACCGGAAGGTCGCCGTCGAGTTCGGTGACTCCGGCCTCGGTCAGCTTCCACCCCTCGCCCTCGTCCGCGAAGCCGAGGTTCTCCAGCCACATCGGCTCGTACCAGGAGAACGGGACGTACATCTCGACGGCGTCGATCTCCCGGCGCGGGTCAGTGATCCCGGCCTGCCGGTAGACATCGGCGGCGCAGTCCTTGCCGGCCTGCGGCGAGACGAAGTCCTTGCCGGCGAAGAGGGTCGGTTCGCTGCGCATCGCACCGCCGTGCACCCAGGCGGGCGGCTGCGGTGACCGCTCCGCGCCCGCCCGGTCGGTGAGGATCATCGCGCAGGCCCCGTCGGAGGACGGGCAGGTCTCCGAGTAGCGGATGGGATCCCAGAGCATCGGCGCGGACTGGACCTTCTCCAGGGTGATGTCCGGGTCGTGGATGTGGGCGTACGGGTTCTTCAGCGCGTTGCGCCGGTCCTTGTAGGCCACCAGCGAGCCGACGGTGTCGGGCGCTCCGGTCCGGCGCATGTAGGCGCGCACGTGCGGGGCGAAGAACCCGCCCGCACCGGCCAGCAGGGGCTGCTGGAACGGGATGGGCAGCGAGAGGCCCCACATCGCGTTGGACTCTGACTGCTTCTCGAAGGCGAGGGTGAGGACGGTGCGGTGCACCCCGGCGGCGACGAGGTTCGCGGCGACGAGTGCCGTCGAACCACCGACCGAGCCGGCGGTGTGGACCCGGAGCATGGGTTTGCCGACCGCCCCGAGGGCGTCGGCCAGGTAGAGCTCCGGCATCATCACGCCCTCGAAGAAGTCTGGGGCCTTTCCGATGACCACGGCGTCGATGTCCGCCCAGCTCAGTGCGGCGTCCTTCAGCGCGGCGACAGCCGCCTCGCGGACGAGTCCGGCGAGCGAGACGTCGTGGCGGGCCGCGACGTGCTTGGTCTGGCCGACGCCGACGACGGCCACGGGCTCCTTAGGCATGGGTGCTCTCCCCTTCGAGGACGGCGACCAGGTTCTGCTGGAGGCAGGGGCCGGACGTGGCGTGGGCGACCGCCCGGTCCGACTCGCCGCGGTGGATCCGGGCGGCGGCCTCGCCGAGGCGGATCAGCCCGGCGGCCATCAGCGGGTTGGCGGCGAGCGCGCCGCCGGACGGGTTCACCGTGACCTCGTCACCGAGGCCGAGCGCCTTGCGCAGCACCACTTCCTGGGAGCTGAACGGGGCGTGCACCTCCGCGGTGTCGACGGGCCGTTCGAAGACCCCGGCCCGTTCGGCGGCGAGCCGGGTCGACGGTGACTCGGTCAGCTCGCGCACTCCGAGGCTGTGGGCTTCGATGCGGTGGTCGATGCCGCGGATCCAGGCGGGCCGCGCGCACAGCGCCCGCGCCGTGTCCCCGGCTGCGAGGACCACGGCGGCGGCGCCGTCGCCGATGGGCGGGCAGTCGCCGGCCCGCAAGGGCCGCACGAGGTAGTCGCCGGCCGGCACGTCTCCGCTGAGCTGGGCGTGCGGGTTGCCCGACGCGGCCTCGCGGCTGCGGGTGGCGATGGCCGTGAGCGCGCTCTCGTCGGAGTCGCCCGCGTCGATGAGGGCCTGGGCCTGGAGGGCGGCGAGCGCGACGGAGTCGGGCCACAGCGGGGCGGTGTAGTAAGGGTCGAGCTGGCGGGTGAGCACGTCGCGCACCTGGCCGGGCGAGGACTTGCCGTACGCGTAGACGAGTGCGGTGTCGGCCTCGCCGGTCTGGATCTTCACCCAGGCCTCGTACAGGGCCCAGGCCCCGTCCATCTCCACGTGGGACTCGGAGATCGGCGGGGGGG
>CBRG010000092.1 GCA_000470535.1 Streptomyces sp. AW19M42 | reverse complement strand
TCGAAACACGCCCTGGTCGACGGTGAAGCCCTGGTCCCTGCCGTACTTGACGCTCGCGTCCTGCCAGGCCTTCAGCCCGTCGGAGAGCGTGGTGGAGGAGACGTACGCCTTGCCCGCGGTGTCGTTGAAGATGGAGTTCGCATAGACCTGATAGGGCAGGTAGGACCAGTCCGCACCGACGTTACGGGCCGACTCGGCGAACACCTGGTTGGCCTTCTGCCCGCCGAAGTACGGGAACGGGGCGTCGAGGAACGCCTTCGACTCCAGGTCGGCGCGGGTGGCCGGGAAGGCGCCCTGGGCGACTCGGGCGCTCGCGCCGGCGCCGGTGGTCGCGAACTGAGTGAAGGCGTAGGCGAGTTCCTTGTCCTTCGCGGCCTTCGGTACGGCCAGCGAGCTGCCGCCGTTCTCCGCGCTCGTCCTGTCGCCCTTCGTCCATTGCGGCAGCGGTGCGACCCGCCAGTCGCCGGAGGCTGCCGGGACCCCGGAGGTGAGGTTGGCCGGCATCCAGGCGCCGATGGAGAGGGTGGCCAGGGAGCCGTCGGCCAGGCCCTTGTACCAGGCGTCGCTCCACGAGCTGATCGGCGCGACCAGCTTCTCGTCGAGGAGCTTCTGCCAGGTCGCGGTGTACTTCTTGGTGCCCGCGTCGTCGAAGGCGACGCCCACGTTGGTGCCGTCGGCCTTGTAGGGGCGCCCGCCGGCCTGCCAGATGAGGCTGGTGGTGGCTCCGGCGTCCCCGGTGTCATTGGTGATGAAGATCTTGGGGTCGGCCTTGTGGAGGGTGCGGGCCGCCTCGACGTACTCGTCCCAGGTGGTCGGCACCTTGACGCCGTGCTTGTCGAAGACCTTCTTGTTGTAGAAGAAGGCCATGGGGCCGGAGTCCATCGGCAGGGCGTAGACCGCCTTGTCCTGCGTGACCGCGTTCCACGGGCCGGGCGTGAAGGTCTTGCCGTACTTCTGTGCGCCGTAGGGGGCCAAATCCTCGACGGACTTGCCGATGGCGAACTGGCCGAGGGCGTAGTACTCGACCTGGGCGACGTCGGGGGCGCCGGAACCGGCGGTCATCGCGTTCTGCAGAGCCGTGTACTGCTTGTCGCCGGTGCCCGCGTTGACCAGTTCCACGTCGACGTTGGGGTACTTCTTCTCGAAGTCCGCCGCCACCTTCTTGAGCGTGGGCTCCCAGGCCCACACGGTTATCTTCCCGCCCTTTTCGAGCGCTGTCCTGACGTCCTTGGGGGAGCTGTCGCCCGCGTCGGAGTCCGAGTCGCCGCAGGCCGTGGCGGTCAGCGCGAGAGCGGAGGCGACGGCGAGCGCGCCGAGGAGCCTGCGGGTGGAGTGCGTTCTCATGGGATGTGCTCCTGGTCGGTGATGCGGCAGAGAGGAAGGGCGGGGCGAGGGAGAAGGGACAGGAAGGGGAGGCGGCGTCACTCCTTGACGCTGCCCGCGGCCAGGCCGGACTGCCAGTAGCGCTGGAGCAGCAGGAAGGCCGCCACGATCGGCACGATCGTCAGCAGGGAGCCGGTGATGATGAGGTCGAAGACGGCTTCGCCGCCCGCAGTCTGGGCCTGGGAGTTCCAGGCGTTGAGGCCGAGGGTCAGCGGATACCAGTCGGGGTCCTTGATCATGATCAGCGGCAGGAAGTAGTTGTTCCACGTCGCGACCATCGAGAACAGCAGGACGGTGACGGTCCCCGGCATCAGCAGGGGCAGCGCGATCGTGAAGAAGGTGCGCAACTCGCTGGATCCGTCGATCCGGGCTGCCTCCAGCAGCCCGGCGGGGACGGCCTCCGAGGCGAAGACCCACATGAGGTAGAGCCCGAAGGGCGAGATCAGGGACGGGATGATCACGGCCCAGGGGGTGTTCGTCAGGCCCATGTTGCTGAACATCAGGAAAGTGGGGACGGCGAGGGCCGTACCGGGGACGGCGACCGCGCCGATGACCACGGCGAACACGGCGCGCCGGCCGGGGAAGTCGTACTTCGCCAGGGCGTATCCCCCGAGAACGGCCAGGACGGTGGCGCCCCCGGCTCCGAGCGTGACGTACAGCAGCGTGTTGAGGAACCAGCGGACGAAGGCGCCGTCGTCGTAGGTGAGGGTGCGGGTGATGTTGTCCCAGAGGTTGAAGTCGTCCGCGAACCAGAGGCCGAAGGAGTCGAAGAGCCCCCGCTGGTTCTTCGTGGCGTTGACGACCAGCCACAGCAGCGGGGCCAGTGTGTAGAGGACGACGACGCCGGTGACCAGGGTCAGCGGGATGCTGGGGCGTGGGTTGAGCGGCGTGTGCGGAGGCCGCCGGGACTTCCGTGCGGAGCCGCGGGTGCGGGGGCGGGTGGTGGCCGGCGGTGACGTACGGGAGGAGCGGTGTCCGGGTGAGGAAGGGGAGGACCCGGTCGAGCCAGTGGTAAAGGAGGTGGTCATGGGTCAGCCCTTCCGCATGCCGCGCAGTTGGACCGCGTAGGCGATGATCGCGGTGATCACGCCCATCACGATGGCCACGGTCGCGGCGTAGTTGTGCTGCTGTCCGGCGAAGGACAGCGAGTACGTGTAGAGGTTCGGGGTGAAGTCGTTGGTGATCGCGTTGGGCGCGAGCTTCTGCAGGATGCTGGGCTCGTTGAACAACTGGAAGCTGCCGATGACGGAGAAGATCGTGGCGATGACCAGGGCGCCGCGGATCGCGGGGAGTTTGACCGAGGAGATGATCCGCCATTCGCCGGCTCCGTCGATGGCCGCGGCCTCGTAGAGCGAGCGAGGCACGACCCTGAGGGCCGAGTAGAAGATCAGCATGTTGTAGCCGACGAACTCCCAGGTCACGATGTTGCCGATCGAGGCCAGCACGAGCGAGGGGGAGAGCGGGTCGGGTAGTGACAGGCCGAAGGTGTCGTTGATGTTGCCGACCAGCCCGAACTGCGTGCCGTAGATGAAACCCCACATGAGGCTGGCGACGACGGCCGGCACGGCGTAGGGCAGGAAGATGGCGACGCGGAAGAACGACCGCCCGTACAGCCTGCCGCTGTCGATCGCCAGGGCGACCAGCAGGGCGATGCCCAGCATGATCGGCACCTGGACGGCGAGGAAGAGACCGACGCGCTCCAGCCCTTCCCAGAACTGGGGGTCGGTCAGAGCCTGTTGGTAGTTGTCCATGCCCACGAAGGACCTGCCGCCGATCATCCGGTCCCGGAAGAGGCTCAGGTAGGCGGCGTATCCGATCGGCGCGAGGAAGACGAGTGCGAAGACCGCGACGAACGGGCCGGCGAATCCCCATCCGGTCAGGCCGTACCGCCCGAGAGGGCGGCGCCGCCTCGGCCGGGGTGGCCGGACTGCCTGGGCGGACGTCGACAGGAGCGTCATGGTGGTTCCTTGCGTCGTTGAGCGACCGGTCGGGAACGGAGCGGGGGAGGGGGGACCTCAGGGCCGACGGGCCGGAAGAAGGCTGGGCCGATGAGCCATGTTTACGTAATCATCGATAGCTGATGGTGGCACCACCCCGAGACGGGCGTCAAGCACGGTGCGGTAGCTAACAACGGGGAATCGGGCGACAGTCGAGGGCTCGGCGGTGCCGTGGGCGTGCCGAGCGGTGGGCTGACGCGCGGAACGCCGACGCCGGACCAGGGGTGCGGCGCCGCACCCGAGGGGGTGCCGAGCCGCGAGCCCGGACCCTGTTGAGCGCGGGTCAGGGCTCACGGGCGCGACGGAGTGCGGCCCCGCCCACGGATACGCGGGCGGGCCGTGGCGGGCCCGTGCGCCGGTCAGGCGGGCGGAGGCGCGGTGCTGGCCCGGACCACGAGAGTGGGTTCGACGGCGAGCCGGTGCGGGCCGTTGGCGCGACGCTCGATCTGCTCCAGGAGCAGGGTCACGCAATGACGCCCCACCACGTCGAAGTCCTGGTGGACCGTGGTGAGCGGCGGCTGGAAGAACCGGGCCTCCGGGACGTCGTCGAAGCCGGCCACGCTGACCTCGGCGGGCACCTCGCGCCCGGCCTCGTGCATGGCGCGCAGCACCCCCAGCGCCATCTGGTCGTTGGCCGCGAACACGGCCGTGACATCGGGGATCTTCGCCAGTGTCCGGCCGGCCAGGTAGCCGGACTCGGCGCTCCAGTCCCCGTAGATGGCGGGGTGCAGGGGGGCTCCGGCCGCGACGACGGTGCGCTCCCAGGTCTCGGCGCGCCGTCGGGCGGCGAAGGAGTCCCTCGGTCCGCTGACGTGGTGCACCGTGCGATGGCCCATCTCCAGCAGGTGGGCCACCACGCTCCGGGTGCCGCGGGCCTGGTCGAAGTCGACATTGGGGTAGCGGTGCCCGGTGTCGCCGTCCGCGACGACGATCGGCATCGTCGGCGGAAGGCGCAGCGACGGTGTGTCGAGCATCTGCGACTCGATCAGCACGATGCCGTCGACGGACTGGAGCATCAGGTGACGGAAGGCCTGCTGCACGGCGGCTTCGGTCTGCGCGCGGATCCCCATGAAGTTGACGGAGAAGCCGGCCTCGCGTGCCGCGTCCGCGATGGCGGCGAGCGTCCGGGCGTTCCCGTGCGCGCCGACGTCGAAGCTGACCACGCCCAGCGCCCCGAACTTGCCCGTGACCAGCGCACGAGCCGCCGCGTTGGGGCGGTACCCGAGCGCCTGCATGGCATCCAGCACCTTGGCACGCGTCGTGGCGTCCACGTTGTCGTGGTTGTTGGCCACGCGCGAGACGGTCTGGGAGGACACCCCCGCCTCCGCCGCGACCTCGGCCATCGAGGGCCACTTCCGGGGCGTGCGCGAGCGGGGTGCTCTCGTCGCCTTCTCCGCCACAGCCGACCGCCTTCTCTTGGGGCCCATCGCGAGGGCGCACATGGTGTGCTCCCGCTCTGCAATGTTGACGCAAACACGCCGTCGGGTCAAAAACCTGGTCCGTCTCTGCCCGACTCCTTGACAGTATCCCGCAGCCCTCACACACTTCCGGACACATCGTGTTTACGAAAACATTGCGTAGACCGGTGATCGTTACGGTCCGGATCGGCCGGCCACAGCTCCCCATCGGCCAGCCCTTCGGACTCCCCCACGCTCCGGGCCCCACGCGGTCCGAGATCTCGCAGGCCGCGCGGAGCGCCCGGTCCGACGAACACCACGAGGTATCGCGACATGCGACTCAAGATCTCCGGAAGGGCGGCTCTGTTCTCCGCCCTCTCCGCCCTTCTCCTCTCCCTGCTCACCTCCGTAGGCACCGCCCACGCCGCCGCGGTGACCATCACCAACGGGACCCAGTTCACGGGATCCGACAACAGCCCCGTGCACGCCCACGGCGGTGGCGTGCTCAAGGTCGGCGCGTACTACTACTGGTTCGGCGAGAACCGCAATGCCGACAACACCTTCCGGTACGTCTCCGCCTACCGCTCGACCGACCTCAAGACCTGGGAGTTCCGCAACAACGTCCTGACAGAGGCGTCGGACCCGGAGCTGGACCAGGCCAACATCGAGCGCCCCAAAGTCGTCTACAACAGCTCCACCCAGCAGTTCGTGATGTGGATGCACAAGGAGAACGCCTCCGACTACGGCGAGGCCCGAGCCGCGGTCGCGGTGTCCTCCACGGTGGACGGTGACTACACCTGGCGCGGCAGCTTCCGGCCGCTGGGCAACATGTCGCGGGACATCACCACCTTCGTCGACACGGACGGCACCGGCTACATGATCTCGGCCGCCAACGAGAACGCGGACCTGCACGTGTACCGGCTGACCGCGGACTACACGGCGGTCGAGTCCCAGGTCCAGAAGCTCTGGGCGGGACAGTCGCGTGAGGCCCCCGCCATGTTCAAGCGGGACGGCGTCTACTTCCTCCTCACCTCCGGCGCCACCGGCTGGTCCCCGAACCAGCAGAAGTACGCCACCGCCACCAGCATCACCGGCTCGTGGAGCGGCCTGAAGGACGTGGGCGACGCCACGGCCTACCGGAGCCAGACCGCGTACGTCCTGCCGGTCGAGGGCACCGAGGGCACCGGGTACCTCTACATGGGGGACCGCTGGGGCAACTCCATGGGCGGCACGGTCTCCGACTCCCAGTACGTCTGGCTGCCGCTGACGTTCCCCAGCAGCACCAGCATGACGATGGACTACTCCCCGCAGGTCACCGTCGACACCGCCGCCGGGACCGTGGCCGGTATGGACGTCACCTGGGAGAAGCTGACCGCGCACCAGAGCGGCAAGTGCGCCGACGTGTCGAACTACGACTCGGCGGACGGCGCCCAGCTGATCCAGTGGGGATGCGGCGCAGGCGTCAACCAGGACTTCTGGATGAAGGACCTGGGAACCGGCTACGTCCAGATCATGGCCCGGCACAGCGGGAAGTGCCTCGACATCGCCGGCGCGTCGACGGCGGACGGGGCATGGGCGGTGCAGAACACCTGCAACGGATCCGCCTCCCAGCAGTGGAAGGCACGGACGACGGACGTGGCCGGCTCCGTCGAACTCGTCGCCCGGCACAGCGGAAAGTGCCTCGACGTCGTGAACCAGTCCAGGTCCGACGGCACCGCCCTTGACCAGTGGACCTGCAACTCGGGCGACAACCAGAAGTGGGAGCGCGCGGCGGCCTGACCGACCGGTCCCGCGGCCACCGGGCGCGGTACCGCCGGTCCCGCAGTGCCCGTGCGCCGCGGGACCGGCAGTGGCCGCGCCCCCACAGCTCAGCCTCCGAGCCCCCAAGGAGCACCTCGTGTTTTCCACCCGCACCCGGTCGGAGCCCCTAAGGCCCCGGTCCGGTTCCTCCCGCACGCCCGGAAGGACCACCACCGTCCTGGGCGTCGCCACGGCCCTCGCGGTGACCGCGCTCACGGCCGCCGGGCCGGCCCCCTCGCCGACGAGCGCCGCGGAGCCGTCGGCCGCGTCGCTCACGGTCCGCCTCGACCCCAGCTACCAGCAACCGTCCTTCCAGGGCTGGGGCACCGCACTCGCCTGGTTCGCCCATGTCACCGGCGGATGGCCCGACGCTCAGCGAAACCGGCTGGCCGACGACCTCTACGGCGCGGACGGCCTCGGTTTCACCATCGCCCGCTACAACATCGGCGGCGGCGACAGCCCCGGGACCACCCCCTACATGCGGCCCGGTGCCGACGTCCCCGGCTACTGGAACCGGCCCGGACCCGAGGCCCCCGACTGGTGGGACCCGGACCGGGCCGATCACTGGAGCGCCTCCGCCGACGCGAACCAGCAGTGGTGGCTCTCGGCCGCCAAGGAGCGCGGCGCCACCACCTTCGAGGCGTTTTCCAACTCCGCCCCGTACTTCATGACCAACAGCGGTCTCACCTCCGGCGCGGCCAACGGCTGGGAGGACAACCTCCGCTCCGACCAGTACGACCGGTTCGCCGGCTATCTCACCGGCTCGCTCCAACGGGCTCAGTCCGCCACCGGCGTCACCTTCGACTCCCTCTCACCGGTCAACGAACCCGACACCGACTACTGGCACACCGGCGGCCGGCAGGAGGGTTCGCACTGGGACCCCGCCTCGCAGGCCCGCATGATCACCACCCTGCGCGCCGCGCTCGACGCCAAGGGCGTCACGACCCCGATCGCCGCCATGGACGAGACCGACCCGGACAGGTTCCGGTCGGACTGGGAGGCGTACGCCCCCGACGTCCGCGACACGGTGGACCGGCTCAACACACACACGTACGGGACGAACGGCCGCACCGGGGCGCGCGACATCGCCAAGGGCGCGGCCACACCGCTGTGGATGTCCGAGGTGGACGTCGGCGGCAGCGTCCCGCAGAGCTTCACGTCGATGAGCCCCGCGCTCGACCTCGCCCGGCGCATCAACGACGACGTGCGCGAACTGGAGCCGCGCGCCTGGGTCCTGTGGCAGGCGGTCGAGGACTACGAGAACATGACCCCGGCCCACGAGAACTCCAACTGGGGACTGATCCAGACGGACTTCACCCCCGACGACGCGGCGACCGAGCCGCTGCGCAAGAACAAGAAGTACTGGGCCATGGCGAACTTCAGCCGCTTCGTCCGCCCCGGCGCACGGATCATGAACACCGACGACCCGCAGACCCTGGCCGCGGTCAGGCCGGACGGCGGCGTGGTCGTCGTCCACACCAACACCACCGATGAGGAGCGCGAGGTCACCCTGGACCTGGACGGCTTCGAGACCGCCGCCGATGGACGCGTCGAACGGTGGACGACCGATGCCACGAAGGACCTGCGGCGCGATACGGACGCGGCCGTGGTCGGCCGCGCGCTCAAGGCGGTCGTGGGCCCCGGCTCCGTCACCACGTTCGTACTCCCCACGGTCGGCGGCGTGGACACGGCGGCGGCCACCGCCCCCATCGGAGCGCCGCGCCTGCTGCTCAACGACAACAGCGGCAAGGCCCTCGCCACCGCGGACGGCGCGGGCACCGTCGAGCAGCGCACCTCCGCCCCGGCCGACAGCGCACAGCAGTGGAACTTCACGAAGCTGTCCGCCGACGACTGGGGAAGCACCGCCGCCTACCGGATCACCAACGCCGGTACGGGCAAGGCACTCTCCGCGTCCGACGGCGTTCTGACCGTCGCGCCGCCCGGACCGTCCACGGCCCAGCAGTGGATCCGCTCCACCACGGGCGACGGACACAGCACCCTGATCAACCGTGCCACCGGGGAGCTGCTCGACGTCACGAACGCCTCGACCGACGACGGAGCGCCCGTCGGCGTCTACCGGCCCACGACCGGCAGCAACCAGTCCTGGTCCCTGCCCGGCGCGGCGGCCGTTCAGCGTGCCCACGGCCGGGGAGCGAGCCGGCAGTCGCGGCACGGCTGACACGCGATGAGCCGGGCTCCGAGGTCCGGAGCCCGGCTCGTCCACGCCCGTTGCCGGAGCTATTCTTCGGTGGGGCCGAGTTCGGCGCTCTCCCGGAGTTCGACGGTGCGGGCGCGGTGGCCGGCGTGCAGCTCCAGCACGACGATCTCGTTGGTTCCGGTACGCAGGACCGGTGCCGGGACGTAGAGAGAGTGCTGCGGGCCGCGCGACCAGTACCGCCCCAGCGCGAATCCGTTGATCCACACACTGCCCTTCGTCCAGCCTTCGAGGTGGAGGAAGGCGTCCGCGGGTACGTCGGTCTCGAAGGTGCCCCGGTGGAACGCGGGACCGGCCGGCACCGGCCCCGCCGTGAACGGCAGCGCGCTCTGATCGGTCAGCGGGAGCGGCCGGCTGGTCCACCCGGTGACGTCGTCGCCGTCCAGCAGGACCTCGCCCAGCAGGCCCTTGCGGTCGTGGATGCCCGGACCGTAGTTGACCCTTCCCTGGTTCTCCACCAGCACGCTGAGGGTGGCGCCCGCGCGGGGAGCGGTGACCGCCAGGGCGTGCTCGTGGCTCTCCCTTTCCAGCACGCCGGCCGGGACCCCGTCGACGAAGAACTGGGCGCGGTCCCGCACCTGCTCCACCTCCAGCAGGGCGGGCCCCGCGGACACCAGCGCCGTCTCGTACAGGACGAAGCCGAAGTCCTGGCCCAACTGTTCCATGGTCAGCGGCCTCGGCGCGCCGACGGCTGTGCCAAGTGCCTTGGCGCACTCCAGCAGTCCGGCGCTGCCGGTGAGTGCGACGGTCCTTGGCGCGAGCTTGGGACCGCGCGGCGGGACGGGCTCGGCCGGGACCGGCGCGTACTTGGCGATCACGTCGCGGAAGGCGGTGAACTTCTCGGTCGGGTCGCCTGCCTCGTCGAGCGGGGCGTCGTAGTCGTACGAGGTGACGGTGGGGCGGTAGGTGTGCTTGTCGTTGGCGCCGTTGGTGAAACCGAAGTTCGTGCCGCCGTGGAACATGTAGAAGTTCACGGAAGCGCCGGTGGCCAGCAGTTCGTCCAGTTCCCGGGCCGCGTCGTCGGCGTTCCTGATCACGTGACGGCTTCCCCAGCGGTCGAACCAGCCGATCCAGAACTCGGTGCACATCAGGGGCCCCGTCGGCTGCTGGGCGCGCAGTTCCGCCATGCCCTGCGCGGAGCGGCTGCCGAAGTTGGCCGTGGCCAGGACCCCGGGCAGGCTGCCCCGCGCCAGGTCGTCGGGCTGGTCGCACGTGAACAGCGGTACGTCCACCCCGCAGCGGCGCAGCGAGTCCGCGAGATGCTCCAGATAGGCGCTGTCGTCGCCGAACGCCCCGTACTCGTTCTCCACCTGGACGGCGAGCACCGGGCCTCCCCGGGTGGCCAGGTAGGACCTCAACGGGGTCAGGAGCCGGTCGAAGTAATCGTCGACGGCGGCGAGGAAGCGCGGGTCGCGGGTCCGCAGCCGGATGCCGGGGTCCGCCAGCAGCCAGGACGGCAGGCCGCCCCCCTCCCATTCGGCGCAGATGTACGGGCCGGGCCGGAGCAGTACGTGCAGTCCCTCGGCGGCGGCGAGGTCGAGGAAGCGGGCTATGTCCAGTCCGCCGTCCGTCCTGAACTCGCCGGGCCGCGGCTGGTGGAGGTTCCAGGGCACGTAGGTCTCGACGGTGTTGAGGCCCATGAGCCGGGCCTTGCGCAGCCGGTCGGCCCACTGGCCGGGGTGCACGCGGAAGTAGTGCAGCCCGCCGGACAGGAGCCGGAACGGTTCGCCGTCGAGGGTGAAGCCGCCGTCGTCGATCTGAAGAAGGGGCATGTACGAGTGCTCCTGTGCTGAGGTGAGGTGCGCTGTCACGTGGCCGGGCGAGCCCGTCGATAGCTATGTTTACGTGAACACTCATAGATGGCAAGCTTCCGGGGATCGAATGGCCGAGGGGTCGGTGGGCCGGCGGGGGGGCGGGCCGCCTTCGCGAGGGGCGGCCGGGTCAGTCGGTCATGCTCGTTGACAGGGTTGAATCCCACAAGGTGCAACATAAGTGCACAGATATTGACGCCAGTTGAGCGGCGTGCTGGACTGAAACCAACACGCGAATCCACTCTGCACGTCGCCTCACCCGTCACGAATGTTTACGTTCCCAGACGGTATGCGCACCAGCGGCCGGGACGCCGCCGGGTCGCGCGCCGCATGGCCCAGTGCTCTCCGACTGGCTGTCGCCTTCCCCCACCAGAGCCGCAGGAGTTCCCCCATGCAGCCCTTTCTCCACCGGCCCGTGCTCACCCTGGGTGCGGCCGTCGCCCTCAGCTTCGACTACACCGCCCCCAAGGTCGTCGACGCGACCGTCAGCGAGTCCGGGGTGACCGACGGCCACGCCTACCGCGTACTGAAGGTCCCCGCGGGCAGCGGGTTCTCGGTCGGGGACCGGGAGGTGACCTGGCTGGGGGAGACCAGTCCGGCCACCGGCCGGCCGTACTGGTCCGGGGTCAACGGCATGCAGTACACCCAGATCCACGATCCTGCGGCGAAGCGCACCTGGCGCGGCTCCAATCCGCTGTTCGACGACGTGGCCTCCATGACGGACCTCGGTGACCGAAAGCTGCGCATCGACTACAGCACCGGGGCGGCGCCGGGCGACCGGGGACTCGTCTACCAGATGCGCCAGACCACCCGGGACACCCCCTCGGCCCTCTTCTGGGAGTCGAAAGACGTCACTGTGGAGGGGCTGAAGGCCCGCTATCTGCACGGCTTCGGCTTTGTGGGACAACTCAGCGAGAACGTCACCATCAAGGGCAACGAATTCCGGACGGACCCCGCCTCCGGACGCACCACGGCCGGATTCGCCGACTTCGTCCAGATGTCGGGGGTCAAGGGACAGGTGAACATCACCGACAACGTGTTCGACGGCGCTCACGACGACGCGATCAACATCCACGGCACCTACCTGGAGGTGACCGGACGCCCCGCCCCCAACGCGCTCAGCCTGGAGTACATGCACGATGAGACGGCCGGATTCCCGCAGTTCCACCCCGGCGACACGGTGGAGATCGTGGACAAGCGCACCATGCTGCCGGTGCCCGGCGTGACGGCCAGGGCCGTGTCCGTCGACGGACCTTCGGGTCAGGACCACGACAAGTCCCTGACCAGCATGGTCGTCACCCTCGACCAGCCCGTCCCGGACTCGGTCACCGCCCGGGACTTCGTGGTCGAGAACACCACCTACACCCCGTCGGTCGAGATCAGCGGCAACACCGTCCGTGACATCCCCACGCGCGGCGTCCTGGTCACCACCCGCAAGCCCGTCGTCATCGAGGACAACGTCTTCGACGGCATGTCGATGGCCGGCGTCCTCATCTCCTCCGACGCCTACCAGTGGTACGAGTCCGGACCGGTGACCGACGTCCTGATCCGCCGCAACACCTTCCAGCGGCCGGCCAGTCCCGTGATCTTCGTCGAGCCGACCAACCAGACCGTGGTTCCCGCCCACCCCGTGCACCGCGACATCCGCGTCGAGGAGAACACCTTCAGGACCGGCGACGTGCGGCTGCTCGATGCCAAGAGCGTGGGCGGCATCACGTTCACCTCGAACAAGGTCGCCCGTCTCGACCGCAACACGGCCTTCGCGGCAGAGGCCGAGAACGTCTGCCCGGCACCGGGCAGCACGACGTCCGTGCGTACCGTCACCACCGCCTCGCCGTACTCCACCTCGCTGTTCTCCTACCGGGGCTCGTCCGGAGCCGTCATCAGCGGCAACGCCTTCGACAACGGCCTCAACCTGCGAGCCGACCTCGACGCCACAGACCCGGACCAGGTCGCCGGCGATGAGGTGGTGAACGGCGCCGACCACGTACTGCCACTTCTGCCGGCGACGGGCTACACCAGCAGCAACGAGGCCGTCGCCGCTGTCGACCCGACGGGAGGGGTCACGGCCGGGTCCGCGGGCACGGCCGTCATCACGCCCGTCACGCACAGCCAACTCGGTGACACCACAGGTGTCCCGGCCGAGCTCACCGTCGGCGCGGACCCGGCCTCGCCAGCCTGCGCCAAGGCGCTCGGACCGGACACCGACGCGTTGTCCGTGACCCGTGACCTGTCCGTCCGCCGTTCCGTCCTGCCCGGCCGGCCGGGATGAGCGGCCGCACCCGGCGCGGTCACATGGAGACCGGGTCCAGAGCACGAGGCCACCCGGCGCCGACCGCTCTGCGGCCCGTCGCCGCGCTCAGAGCATGGCGGTACGGGAACTGCGGGTGTTGGTGACCGTCACGGTCGCGGTGTCCGATCGGTAGCGGTCCTCGGACCATTCGACGGGGGCGCCCTGGGAGTCCGTCGTCAGGCGCCGCTCCCGGAGCAGCGGGAAGCCCTCGGGGACTTCCAGCAACTCCCCGTCCAGGGCGTTGGCGGGCGTCGCTGGTGCTTGGACCCGTCGGTGCGGGCGGGATCGGCTTCCTGATCAACCAGTCGATCGAACTGTTCCAGTTCGACGAGATGCTGACCTGCATCCTGGTCGTGCTGGTCCTGATCGTCGCGGTCGACCGGCTGTCGGCGTGGGTGCGGCAGCGACTGGCCTGACTGCCGGTCATGCACTCGGACGCCAGGGACACCATCTCATCGAAATCAGATAGGAAAGTGATGAGGTGATGTTGACCAGATTGTTTACCCCGTCAAGTCCTTCCCGGTCACATTCTCCTGTGTCCCCTGCGCACAGCTCCTGGGACCGGTGGTTCCGGCGTGGGGTCCACGCCTGCAGGGAGTGTGGCAATCGACGGAGAATCATATAGGAAACATCGGTCGAAGGGATTGACAGCGTGCGCTGCTGCCGCTGCCCCTCTGCCGAGGCGCCGCCTCGCAGCCGCCTTGCCCCCACGATTCGAGTACCGCTGCCCCAGAAGGAGCCGCAGTCCATGTCCCGTCGAACACCTGCACAGCACCCCGCCCAGAACGAGGGCGGAATGTCGCGTCGCGCCCTGCTGCGCGCCGCCGCGTCGATGACCGCGCTGGTCGCACTGTCGTCACTGCCCGAATTCACCGACGTGGCCGCTGCCGTATCGCGTCCCGGCGCGTTGTCGCTCGTGCCGGAGGGGGAGGCGCTGACGCTCCGGTACTCCCGGCCCGGCGCCGAGAACCGGATGACGGAGGAGGGCCTGCCGATCGGGAACGGCCGGCTGGGGGCGCTCGTCACCGGCGACCCCTCGCGCGACATGCTGGTTCTGGCGGACGCGACGCTGTGGACCGGTGACGCCAACGCCGCGCTCCAGTCGGACGGTCAGTTCCCTTACGGCACGGGCGACTTCGGCACGTTCGGGACGCTGGCCAGGGCGGTGCTGGAGATCCCGGCCCACGGCCTCGGGACGGTCAGTGACTACCGCCGCACGCTGGACATGAGCAACGGCCTGGTGACCGCCTCGTACCGGACCGGTGGCGTCACCTACCGGCGCGAGGTCTTCTCGAGCCACCCCGACGACGCGGTGGTGATCCGGCTGACGCAGAGCGGAGGCGGCTCGTACACGGGTTCCCTGACCCTGTCCGGGACCCGGGGCGAGACCGTCGGGGCGAACGCCGGCGCCGCGGAAGTGTCGTTCTCGGCGGCGCTGGCGAACACCCTGAAGTACGCCACCCTGGTGAAGGCGGCGGGGACCGGCGGCACCGTGTCGGCGTCGGGCGCGAAGGTGACGTTCAGCGGCTGCTCCGAAGTCGTCCTGGTCGTCTCGGGCGGCACCAACTACAAGGCCGACGCGGCCGTGGCGTACAAGGACGCGTCACTCGTGCCGCTGGACGTCGCCCGAGCCAAGGCGACGCGGGCGGCAGCGGCAACCGGCACGGTACTGCTCGCCACACACGTAGCAGACTTCCAGCCTCTGCAGCAGCGGATGGCCGTGGACCTGGGCACGTCGTCGGCCGCGCAGCGGGCGATGGACACGCCGGAGCGGCTCGCGGCACGGGCCGCCACCGGCTCCGCGCCCGACCCGGAACTTGAGGCTTCCTACCTGCAGTTCGGCCGCTACCTGGCGGTGTGCGGGTCCCGCGGCAGCCTCCCCACCAATCTCCAGGGTCTCTGGATCGACACCAACACTCCTTCCTGGATGAGCGACTACCACAGCGACATCAACGTCCAGATGAACTACTGGCTGCCCGACCGCGCGGGCCTGCCCGAGTGCTTCGACGCGTTCACCGAGTACTGCCTCGCCCAGCTGCCCGGATGGCAGGCGGCCACCAAGAACCTCTTCCAGGACTCCCGCAACCGCTTCCGCAACACCTCGGGCAAGGTGGCGGGCTGGACCCTGGGCATCTCCACCAACATCTGGGGCGGCAACGGCTGGTGGTGGCACCCGGCCGGCAACGCGTGGATGTGCAACTCCCTGTACGAGCACTACGAGTACAGCCAGGACGACGCTCACCTCGCCAGGATCTACCCGCTGCTCAAGGGGGCCTGCGAGTTCTGGGAGTCGCGCCTGATCACCACGACCGTGCCCGACCACGCGACCGGCGGAACGAGGGAGGTCCTCGTCGACGACCACGACTGGTCGCCGGAGCACGGGCCGCAGGACGCGCGGGGGATCACCTACGCGCAGGAGCTGGTCTGGCAGCTCTTCCGCAACTACCGGGCCGCGGCCGCCGCACTGGGCAAGGACGCCGCCTACGCCTTCACCGTCTCCGCGCTCCAGGACAGGCTGTACCTGCCGGAGGTGAGCGCCACCAGCGGCTGGCTCGAGGAGTGGATGAGCGACGACAACCTCGGCGAGACGACGCACCGCCACCTGTCACCGCTCGCCGGGCTCTTCCCGGGCGACCGCATCACCGTCGAGGACTCACCGGCCGAGCTCGTCATGGCGGCGACGAAGCTGCTCGAGGCGCGCGGCATGGCGAGCTTCGGCTGGGCCAGCGCCTGGCGGGCCATCTGCTGGGCGAAGCTCAAGCACGCGGACCTGGCGTACGAACTCGTCCTCGATGTACTGCGGCCGTCGGTGAACTTCAGCAACGGCAGCGCGATCAACATGTTCGACATGTACAGCTTCGGCAGCAGCTCGGTGTTCCAGATCGACGCCAACTTCGGCACGCCCGTGGCGATGATCCAGATGCTGGTGCAGTCCCGCCCCGGACGGGTGGAGCTGCTGCCGGCCCTCCCGCGAGCCTGGGCCGCTGCCGGGTCCATCACCGGGGTCGGGGTGCGCGGGGGCTTCACACTCGATATGCGGTGGAAGGACGGCCAGGTCACGGAGGCGACACTGCGGGGTGCGGTGGGCAGATCCACCGACATCGTCTTCGGGGAGTGGAACAGCCCCGTCACGATCTCCGCCGCCGGGTCCGTCACGGTCGCGCCGCCCGCCCAGACTTCCGTATTCCAGCTGGTCAACCGCCAATCGGGCAAGGCGGTCGACGTCGCCGGTGCTTCCACCGCCAACGGCGCCGGACTGATCCAGTACACCCCGAGTTCGGCCGTGAACCAGCAGTTCCGGTTCATCCCGGTGGGTTCGGAGCAGTACGAGATCTACACCACGCACGGCAGTACACCCATGGTCTGGGCGGTCTGGGGCGGCGTCTCCGAGGCCGGCGCGAAGATCACCCAGTGGACTCCGGAGCACAGCACCAGCCAGCGGTGGACGATCGCCGACGCGGGCGACGGCTACGCCACGCTCACCTGTGTGCGCAGCGGCAAGGTCCTCGGCATAGCCGACGGCTCGGCCGCCAACGGCGCGACGGTCGAGCAGCAGGAGGCCGACGGCGGCACGGGCCAGCAGTGGCGGCGCGTCGGCAAGTGAACTGACGGCAGCTCACCGCGCGGCAGCCCGGTGCAGTGGCCGGATCACGCCGCGCACCGCCCCTTGGCGCGGCTGGACCTTCACCACGGACGAGTTCTGGTCGCGCACCCAGCGCGCCGGTGGCGGCAGCTCAACGTATGTTCGCGCGGTGTGTTCGCGGTCCCGATCCCACCGGCCGCCACCTCGGCGCACGTCCGCTTCCGCTACACCGGCGACAACGACTTCTTCTGGGTGATCGACAGGTTCCGGCTCCACGCCGAGTGACGTACTCGGCTTCCCGGGACGCTGCGCAATGAGGGCCGGGCGGTGGTCGCCCGGCACCTTCGCCGGCCTCGGCTTCGCCACAACCGGTCGGAATGCGGTACGAAGTCCGGTGTGAACGAACAGACTCAGCCCACGACCGTTCGCGTGTTCATCGCCCTGGCCCCGCCCGACCACGCGAAAGACGAACTCGCCCGGGAACTCAGCCCCGCCTACGACACGCACCCGAACATGCGCTGGAACCGCATCGAGGACTGGCACATCACCCTGGCGTTCCTCGGGGAGCTGCCCGTCTCCACCGTCCCGCTCCTGCGCCCGCCGCTGGCCGGGCTCGCGGCCGCCCGCCGGCCCCTCTCGCTGGCACTGCGCGGCAGCGGGACGTTCGACGACCGGGTGCTGTGGAGCGGCATCGACGGCGACCTGGACGGGCTGCGGACGCTCGCCACCGACGTACGCGCCCTGGTCAGGAACTGCGGCGTCGCCTTCGAGGACCGGCCGCTGCGCCCGCATCTGACGCTGGCCCGTGCGCGACGGGACGACCGGTCCTCGACGGCGGAGATCGCCGCCCGGCTCACCGGATTCGCCGGCCGCCCGTGGCCGGCGAGGCGTCTGCACCTGGTCGGCAGCAACGCCGGCCGCGGCACCGCACCGATCCGCTACCGCGACATCGAGGCATGGGCGCTCGGGGGCGGGGTGCAGAACCTTTCCCACAAAGGCACTTGACCTGGAGCGCGCTCCAGATCCGAGAGTGGAGGACATGAACACCACAGCTCCTCAGATCGTTCTCGGGACCATGGACTTCGGCACCCGCGTCGCTCCCGAACAGGCCTTCGCGATCCTCGACGTCTTCGTCGCCGGTGGCGGCGTCTGGCTCGACACCGCGAACTGCTACTCCTTCTGGGCCGATCCCAGCGGCGTCGGCGGCGCCAGCGAGCGCGTCATCGGCTCCTGGCTCCGGGCCCGCCCCGGCGCCCGCGACGCGGTGCGCATCGCCACGAAGGTCCGACAGAACCCGCTCGTCGCGCACTCCTGGCCGAAGAGCGCCGAAGGGCTCTCCGCCGACGCCGTCCGCGCCGGAGCGAAGGAGAGCCTCGGGCGTCTCGGGGTCGACCACGTCGACCTGCTCTGGGCCCACGCCGAGGACCGGGGCGTGCCGTTGGAGGAGACGGTCGGCGCCTTCGGCGAGCTGGTCGCCAAGGGAACGGCGCTACGGATCGGCGCGGCGAACCACGCGGCATGGCGGGTCGAGCGCGCCCGGTCACTCGCACAGGAGCAGGGCGTGGAACCGTGGACGGCCCTCCAACTGCGCCACTCCCTCGTCCAGCCCCGCCCCCTCACCCCTCTCGCGGAGGCAGGCCACCGCCTGCTCACCGCCGACGACCTGGACCTCGCCGAGGCGCAGGGGCTCACCGTGTGGTCGTACACCTCGCTGATGTGGGGCTCCTACGTACGCGCGGACAAGCCGCTGCCGCAGCCCTACGATCACCCCGGGAACACCCGGGTGCTCTCGGTCCTGGACGACACGGCCGAGGACGTCTCGGCCTCAAGGAATCAGGTCGTCCTCGCCTGGCTGATGCGGCAGGGCATCGATCCCATCGTCGGCGCGAGCCGGGTGGAGCAGATCGAGCAGGCACTCGGCGCACGCGATGTGCGGCTCGGTGACGACCACGTGGAGCGCTTCGCCCAGGCGCGATAGCGGTAGCCGGTAGCCGGAAAGAGAGTCCATGACCACTGCCCTCACCCCCGCGACAGCCGCCGACCGGACCGGTGTATCCATCGACACCCTGCGCTACTACGAACGCGAGGGGCTCATCGGCCCGATCCGGCGCTCGGCCGGCGGGCGCCGCGAGTACACCGACGACGACGTCTTCTGGATCGGCCTGGTCACCTGCTTCCGTGATGCCGGCCTCGGCATCGCGGACCTGCGAGGGTTCGTCGCCATCCTGCGCGCCGAGTACCCCGCGCAGGACCGGGTCGCCTTCCTGCGCGGGCACCGTGCCGAGCTGGAGCGCCGGGTGACGGCGCTGCGCCGGGCCATGGAGGTCCTCGACGGGAAGATCGCCTACTACAGCTGAGCGCGAAGGGCCCGCCGCCGGGTCCGTTTCGGCGGGCGCCGGTCCGCTGCTGAAGGCCGCGCCGACGGTGCGCTCCCGTCGTACCCGGACCCGGCTGTGAACCAGCTCTGAGCTCCCCTTTCGTCCCCCGCTTTGCTCCGGTGGACCGCCCTGCGACTAGTTTGTGTGAGCACAGGTACGCAGGCCCGTGGTGGCAGAGGTGCACGGGGGACGGGAGGTCGGGGAGAGTGTCGCTTCGCGGAGGTGATCCAGCCGAGATCGGCGGTTATCCGCTGGAGGCGCGGCTCGGCTCGGGTGGCATGGGCACGGTCTTTCTGGGCCGTACCAGTTCGGGGCGGCCCGTCGCGATCAAGCTGATCCACCAGCAGTACGCAGGGGACGAAGAGTTCCGCATCCGTTTCCGGCAGGAGGTGGCGGCGGCCAGGCGGGTGAGCGGCGCGTTCACCGCCGCCGTGGTCGACGCCGCCCCCGAGGCCGAGCAGCCGTGGATGGCGACGACCTACATCGAGGGGCACACGCTCGCCCAGCACATCGCGACGAAGGGCCCGCTGAACGGGGCGGAGCTGAGGCGGCTCGCCATCGGGCTGGCCGAGGCGCTGCGCGACATCCACCGGGTGGGCGTCGTCCACCGGGACCTGAAGCCCTCCAACGTCGTGCTCTCGCCCGAGGGCCCGCGCGTCATCGACTTCGGCATTTCGCGCGCCGTGGACCAGCAGACGCTGACGATGACGGGGCGGGTCATCGGGACGCCGCCCTTCATGTCGCCGGAGCAGCTCCAGGCCCCGCGCGGGGTCGGGCCGCGCTCCGATGTCTTCTCGCTGGGGACGCTGCTGGTGTACTCGGCGACGGGGCACGGGCCCTTCGACGCGGACAGCCCGTACATGACGGCGTATCAGGTGGTGCACGAGGAACCGTCGCTGGGCGCCGTGCCGACGGCCCTGCGCGCGGTCGTCGAATCGTGCCTGGGCAAGGATCCCGAGGGGCGCCCCTCGGCGGACGAACTCCTCGTGCTGCTGCGGGACCTGCCCGCTGACCTCGGTGGCATCGAGCCGAACGGGGCCGGCACGGGCCGCACCCGCGACATGATCACCCAGCACCACCTTGAGACGCGTGACACCGCGGCGCCGTCCGGCCCGAACGGTCCCGGTACAGGGAGCACCGGCAGCCCCGTCACCCGCCGGCTGCGCCGGAACTGGCGCCCCGTGCTCGCGGCCGCGGTCGCGGTCGCGGCGATCGGCGGGGGAGCCGCCGCGCTGAACGCGGGCGGCTTCGGCGTCGACAGCGATGACGACAGGGGCACCACCGTCGCGGCGCCGGGTGCCGCGCTTCCGGCGGGCTTCCGGCCGTGGCGCAGGACCGTGCCGGGCGGTCGCGCGGACATCCCCGACGAACTGCGGTGCGTCTCGCGCGGCGACGCGCTGTTCTGCGGTGGCGGCGGCGTGGTCGCGGCCCGCATCCGGGCCCAGGACGGCTCGCGGGTGTGGACGGCGAAGAGCCCGGGTGTGCCCGTCCAGGGCATGCACCTGGTCGGAGCCACCGACGACACGGTGCTCGGCTACCGCTTCGGAGCCCAGGACCCCCCGCAGGGCTCGGCCACCGAGGTGGTGGCCCTCGACGCGGACACCGGCCGCGAGCTGTGGTCCGTACCCTCCGGCGCCCAGTCGACGGCCGTCACGGGCCGCAGCGAGGACGCCGTCGTGGCCGGCTCCGCCGTCGTGACGGTCGACGCCTCCAACTCGCGCTTCGAGGCCCGGGACGCGCACAGCGGGAAGACCGCCTGGACGACTCCGTTCCCCGCCGGTACACAGTGCGCTCCCGTTCCGGCCAGCCCGCGGCTCATGGCGATGTGCGCGGCGAACACGGAGGTGGACGCCCTGGAGGTGCGCCACCCCACGCTGTACACGGTCGACCGCGACTCGGGGACGCTGGGCAGGCCCATCGAGGTCAACGGCCCCGCCGTGCCGATGGGCGTGGCCGACGGCAGCCTCGTACTCCTTCAGGAGCGCAGGGAGGGACCGGCGCTGGCCGGCTACCAGGGGGTGGCGCGGGTCGACCCGCGCTCGCGGAAGGTTACGTACTCCCCACTGGCCAGGACGTACGAGGGAACGCCCGGCATGGCCGGCGGCACTCTCTACGTGAGCGGACAGACCGGGCTCGTCACCGCGTTCGACCCCGCCACCGGCCGGAAGAAGTGGTCGCGGCAGACGAACGTGGAGGGCGCGTCGGGTCCTGTCGCGCGAGATGGCGCGCTGTACTTCAGCTCGGCCACCGGCCGGGTGGTCGCGCTGGCACCGTCCGACGGCAGAGCCCTGTGGTCGACGGACCCGCGGGCCGACGGCCTCACGGGCGAGGAGGGCGCGGGGCCGCGGGTGACCGTCGTGGGGCGTGCGCTGATCGTGGCCGCGGACAAGAACACCCTCTTCGCCTTCGACGCGCAGCGCCCGCCGAAGTCGGGCTGACACCTCGGCCGCCCACTCGGACGCCTGTGCGGAGAGATTCTGTCCGGTGCGATATTCGCACGGTCGAACGATGTGATCACTCGATCGTGAGTTGTTCCGCTCCACGGCCGACCAGGGCGCGATGCTCACATGGGCGGCGCGCGACCGGTGCCGCCCGGATGCGTGCTGAGTGGGGGAACACGGTATGACGCGGGAAGAGGACGGGTGGGACGGCCAGGCGGTGCTGCTGGCGGCAGGGCTGGCCGATCTGGCCGTAAGCACGCTGGGTACCGCCCTGGGGACGGTGCGGGGACTCCTGCGTCGCTCCGACGGCGCGGAGCTGGCCGCGGACGCCGAGCGCGAGCTCATGGCGCGCGGGCGCCTGGTGCTGGACCGGTACGCGGCCGTCCCGCCGGCCCACCTGGAGATCCTGGCCCGGCGCGCCCTGGACCGGCAGGCCGGGCGATGACGTCCGGCCTGTGGGATCCCGCCGCGTTCAAGACCCGCGTCGACGGGACACTCCACCGCTTCGTCGCCGAGGAGGCCGACCGGTTCGCGGCGATCGACCCGCTGCTCGGCCCGGTCGCCGGGCAACTGGAGGCGGCGGTCGCGGACGGCAAGCGGCTGCGGGCGGCGTTCTGCTACTGGGGCTGGCGTGCGGCGGGGCAGCCGGACAGTGACGCACTGGTGCGGGCGGCGGCTTCCATGGAACTGGTGCATGCCGCCGCGGTCGTGCACGACGACCTCATCGACGACAGCCCGCTGCGGCACGGGCGGCCCACCGCGCACATCGCCCTGCGCGGCGCGGTGGGCCGTCGCCCGCGCGCGGACGCCTCGGCCAGGTCACTGGCGATGCTGGTCGGGGACCTGCTGATGGCGCTGGCCGGGGAGCTCTTCACCACGAGCGGTCTGCCGGCCGCCTATCTGTCCAGGGCCCGCCCGTTGTGGTCGGTGATGGCCCGCGAACTGATCGCGGGGGAGTGCCTGGAGATCCTGCGCACCGGAGCAGGTCCGGACATCGCCGCGTCGCTGAAGGTCATCCGCTACAAGACCGCCAAGTACACCGTCGAGCAGCCCCTGCTCATCGGCGGTGCCCTGGCCGGGGCCGACACGCGGCTGTGCGACGGCTACCGCGCTTACGGGCTGCCGCTCGGCGAGGCGTTCCAGCTGCGGGACGACCTGCTCGGCCTGTTCGGGGACCCGGCACTGACCGGCAAAGCCGGCGCCGACGATGTGCGAGGACACCGCCCCACGGCCCTGCTGGCGGAAACCTGGCGCCTCGCCGACGACGACGAGCGGAAGCGGCTGCGTGCCCTCATGGGCCGACGCGGCCTGAGTGGAGAGGAGCTGGAGGAGGTCCGCGAGGTGATGCGCCGGCTCCGCGCGCCCGCCGGCATCGAGGCCATGATCAAGGCACGGGTCGAGGAGGCGCTCGACGCCCTGAGCGAGCTGGATGCGCCCGCGCCCGCCGTCGCGGCCCTGACCGAGCTGACCCACTCCGCGGCGCTCCGCACCGCCTGACGCCCGCACCGGGGTGGCTCAGGGCCGTGCCGCCCCTCCGCGGGCGGGGCCCCCCCCCG